>NZ_JBGOOD010000026.1:0-67313 GCF_041439475.1 Vibrio sp. 1S139 | reverse complement strand
GGGATTATCTGCTAACTGCAGGATCGTTCAAGTCTTCTTAAACGATCGGCATTACGCAGTTAAGCGGGCCTTTTGTTTCAATTCTTACAGCGAGACCGTTGCCTGTGTCTGTTACTGCATCATTAAGAAAGCAAATAGACCACAACCTAGAATCAGGCGGTAGATAACGAACGGTGTCATGCCCATACGAGAGATAAGCTTCAAGAAGAAGTGGATACAGATGTAAGCACTGATGAAAGACACCGCAACGCCCGTTAGCAAAGTGCCAACATGGATTGGATCACCGCTTGTCACCAACTTAAGACCTAAATAACCACCAGCCAGAGTGATGATTGGGATAGACATCAAGAAAGAGAATCGAGCCGCCGCTTCACGTGTGAAACCAAGGTAAAGCGCCGCGGTAATGGTTACGCCAGAACGAGACGTGCCCGGAATGATCGCCATTGCTTGAGCAAGACCAATAAACAGCGCCTTTTTCCAACCCGCTTGGTATTCGTCATCGCGCAGGCTTGAGTTCTTGTCCACCCACCATAGCAATAGACCAAAGATAATCGTTGTCGTCGCGATCACCCACGCACTGCGTAAGTAAAGCTCAACAATATCTTTCATCAACAAGCCAAAGATACACGCAGGAATCGTCGCGAGAATGATCATCCACGCTAACTTCGCTTCTTTACTACGATCACCTTTAAACACTGAACCAAAGAATGCGCTCAACAGAGAGACCACTTCTTTACGGAAATAGATAACAACAGCTGCCAAAGTACCAACGTGGACAGCGACATCAAAAGCCAAACCTTGATCTTCCCAGCCTAAAACAGCTGAAGGAAGGATTAGGTGTGCAGAACTGGAAATAGGTAAAAACTCTGTAAAGCCTTGCACCAACGCCAATATAAACGCTTCAAAATAACTCATTACTTACCTTAAAAATTATAGTTTTATATCTACGACAGAGAGCGAGTCTAATTGCTGCATCTTCTGCCATATTTCACTGACGGTTCTTCCGTCTTGCGGGATCACTCGCGCAGGACAAAGATCATAAAGCGGCTGTGTTACAAAAGGATATTTGTAGATATCACTGCGTGGTAATTCTGGTTCACACTCAGAAACCTCCTCTCCAAACAGCACAATATCAAGATCGAGTTTTCGATCTTGTAGTTTGTGCGCATCTTGAGAGCGACCCCATTTAAACTCAATTTTACGCAGCTGCTGTGAAAATTCAGTCAATGAGAGTGACGTGTCGAGCTCTATCACAAAGTTATAAAACGGATGGCTATTAAAACCGACGGGCTCACAGTGATAGATTTTAGAGCATTTAAGGTTAGTCCCTAACGATTGAAGCTCTGTCCATGCCACCCTTGCATGCTTGTCGCGGTCTATGTTCGTGCCAACACCAACATAGGCTACTGTCATGCTTGACCTCGTTCGATGATCACACCAACGGCTTTTGCTTGTGGCACTGCGCCAGGTTTAGCCAATCGGATTTTAATCCACGGCACAGAGAACTGAGTCATAATAAGCTCTGCGACTTCTTCAGCAACACGTTCTACGAGTAGAAAACGGCCATTTGCAATGTGCTCAAGTACTGCAGTGCTCACTTTCGAATAATCCAAAGCATCAACCACATCATCACTCTTGCCTGCTGGGCGGTTGTCATGAGCCATTTCAATATCAAGCACCAGTTTCTGTTTGATCTCTTGCTCCCAATCGTAAACACCGATCGTTGTAATTACTTCTAGCTGCTCAATGAAAACTTTATCCAGTGCCATGACTTGTCCTTTTAGAGGTCGGATACCCAAATTGGGGAAAAAAACGTATTATTTGCGTAATTCGAGATATGATATCAATTACTCTTGGATTGAGCATTATTTTCCCATCGTTAGGCGTATAACCGTTAAAGGACAGACATGACCCCATTGGCACTTATCATGATCATTGCTGCCTACTTACTAGGTTCAATCTCTAGTGCGGTCTTGATATGCCGAGTTTTGAGGCTCCCAGATCCTCGAACAGTAGGTTCTAACAACCCAGGAGCAACCAATGTCCTGCGTGTTGGCGGTAAAGGCGCAGCAGCTGCCGTCCTTTTGTGTGACATGCTGAAAGGCACTATCCCTGTCTGGCTTGGCTACTACCTCAAGATCGACCCAATCATTCTTGGGGTTGTGGCAATTGCGGCGTGTCTTGGCCATATGTATCCGATCTTCTTCCACTTCAAAGGTGGTAAAGGCGTGGCAACCGCACTTGGCGCTATCGCCCCAATAGGATTCGATCTAACCGGAATGATCATGGCGACTTGGTTAGTGGTCGCGTTTTTGTTTCGTTACTCTTCTTTAGCGGCACTGGTTACTGTGCTACTTGCCCCTTTCTACGCTTGGTTAGTCAAACCTCAATACACATTGCCAGTAGCCATGCTGTGCTGTTTGATCGTGTTACGTCACCATCAGAATATCCGCCGCCTACTCGATGGCAGCGAACCAAAACTCGGACAAAAAAAATCGGCTTAAACTGTCACGTCTAAGCCGAACCATAATATTCAGTATTTAAAGCTTACGGCAGATGTTTATCTAAAAACGTCTTCAGCATTGTGTTCACAAACTCTGGTTGCTCTAACGAGCTAATATGACCTGCGCCAGGAATCACCACTAATTCACTGCCCGTAATGCAATCGTGCATTAGGTATGACTCAAGTACCGGACGTGGTTTATCTTCTTGTCCTACAGCAATCAAAACAGGCAGAGCAAAGTTCTCTACCGATTCAATCATGTCACGACGTCCAAACACCATTCGACCAATTCGTGCCACTTCTTCAGCGTTGTCACCCTCAAGAGCAGATAACTGCTGAGTAAACCCTTCCACTAAAGTTGGCGTGTTGGTTTGAGCATCATTAGCGAAGAACAGTGGAACAACCGCTTCAACAATTGGCTGAGGAACCGTCTTGGTTTGAGTGATGGTATCTAACATGCTGAAGTACTTAGTGTGAGCAACCTCTGGTTCTAAACCCACAAAAGTATCCATTAGAACCAAAGACTTAATACGTGCAGGTGCAAGTTCCGCTAACTCTGTTCCCCACATACCGCCAACCGATAAGCCAACCACTGAGAATTCTTCGATCTCTAAATGATCAAGCAGAGCCAAAACGTGCTGAGCGTAATCTTTCAAGTTACGCATCGAAGCGGGTGCAGCTTGAGACTCACCGTGAGACCAAAGCTCTGGAACAATACAGCGATACTGAGTTTTTAATGCTTCGATCTGCGGCTTCCACATTGCACTATCCCAAAGGTAGCTGTGGCCGAGTACAACAACAGGGCCTTGACCTTCATCTAGGTACGCCATCGATTGATTGTCTACTGTGAACTTGTTCATTTTCTTCCCTAATCTCTATCAGCAATTATTTATCGACATACAGTCGGTAAGCTAGGATATAAAAACGGCCGCACAAGGCGACCGTTTATCGAAACACTATAGTCAATTACGCAATTGGCTCTAGCTGGTCAATAGGCCAACGCGGTGTGGCATGAACAGACAAATCAGCCGTTTCGCCATTCTTCAGGCGCTGCATGCCCGCATAAGCGATCATCGCACCATTATCTGTACAGAACTCAGTGCGTGGGTAGTACACCTCACCACCGACTTTCTTAGCAAGCGCCTCAAGCTCAACGCGCAGTTGTTTGTTGGCACTTACACCGCCAGCAATAACTATACGTTTCATGCCCGTTTCAACCAAGGCACGCTTACACTTGATTACTAAGGTTGCACAAACGGCTTCTTGAAACGCGTAAGCAATATCAGCACGAGTCTGGTCATCATTATCGTTATCACGAATGGTATTCGCTGCGAACGTCTTCAGACCAGAAAAGCTCATATCTAAACCCGGACGATCGGTCATTGGACGCGGGAACTTAAAACGACCCGGAGTGCCTTTTTCCGCCAAACGAGATAACAGTGGACCACCAGGGTAATCTAAGCCCATCAGTTTCGCGGTTTTATCAAACGCTTCACCCGCTGCATCATCAATCGATTCACCAAGGATTCGGTATTCACCAATACCTTTCACTTCTACCATCATGGTATGGCCGCCAGAAACCAGCAGAGCCACAAATGGGAATGGTGGTGGGTTATCTTCTAGCATTGGCGCAAGAAGGTGACCTTCCATATGGTGAACAGGCACTGCAGGCACTCCCCACGCATAAGCAATACTGCGACCAATCGTTGCACCAACCAGCAGTGCACCCACTAAACCAGGGCCAGCCGTGTAAGCCACACCATCAATGTCTTTCGACGTTAGGTTCGCTTCAGCTAATGCCGCTTTAATAAGAGGAATTGTTTTTTTCACGTGGTCACGTGAAGCTAGCTCAGGTACCACACCACCGTAATCGGCGTGCAGCTTTACTTGGCTATATAATTGATGAGAAAGCAGCCCTTGCTCATCATCATAAATCGCGATTCCTGTTTCATCACAAGAGGTTTCAATACCAATAATGCGCATAATTTTCTCGGCACGCTTTCGTCTAAAATGGGAAATTAGCGCAATATTACCCTGCCTAAGCTCTTCAAACAAATATTGTACAGACTATAATCGACAAAGTGCTTTACAAAGCCACTGTGATCGGATTAAAATTCCGCACCATTTTTGATCAAGCTGGTTAATGGCCAAACGCGAATAGAGAGTTAGCTCGATGGGTAACTTCTCTGATTTGGTACTGAGTAGCCAGCGATAATGAATAACCCCTGAGGTGAAAGGCATATGCCAATAGTTAAAGTACGTGAAAACGAACCGTTCGACGTTGCACTACGTCGTTTCAAGCGCTCTTGTGAAAAAGCAGGTATCCTTTCTGAAGTTCGCCGTCGCGAGCACTACGAAAAGCCAACTACAGTTCGCAAACGCGCTAAAGCAGCAGCTCAAAAGCGTCACGCTAAGAAGCTAGCTCGCGAAAACGCACGTCGCGTTCGCCTGTACTAATAACTTAATCCATAAGGACTGAGTTATGGCTCTTATTGAACAACTCAAAGAAGAGCAAAAATTAGCGATGAAAGCCAAGGACAAACCGCGCCTTGGCACTATCCGCTTAGCTCTTTCAGCAATTAAGCAACGTGAAGTTGACGAACGGATCACTCTGAACGACGACGACATTCTTGCTGTATTAGTTAAAATGGTTAAGCAACGTCGCGATTCTGTTGCTCAATATGAATCAGCAAATCGTCAAGATCTTGCTGACGTGGAAAAAGCAGAAATTACGGTACTTGAAGGCTTTATGCCTCAACCGCTAACTGATGAAGAAGTTATTGCACTACTTGATAGCGCAATCGCCGAAGCTCAACCAGCGGGCATGCAAGACATGGGTAAAGTAATGGCTATCTTGAAACCACAAATTCAAGGGCGTGCAGATATGGGGAAAGTTAGTGGTTTAGTTCGTTCTAAACTCGCTTAATCCCAAATCAAATTGCAACAAGCCGTGCAATCCTTCGGAACGCACGGCTTGTTTGTATCTGTAACCTATTCAAACTATTATTATCCACACTCTCAGTTAGTGCATTTTTCTAAGGTTTTATGGCAGGACACATCCCGCGTAGTTTCATCGATGATCTCCTAGCGCGTCTCGACATTGTCGACATTGTGGACGCACGCGTGAAACTTAAGAAAAAAGGCAAAAACTATGGTGCTTGTTGCCCATTCCACAACGAAAAGACCCCTTCTTTTAGCGTAAGCCAAGAAAAACAGTTTTATCACTGCTTTGGTTGTGGCGTACACGGTAATGCTATCGACTTCATTATGGAGTTCGAACGCCTCGATTTTGTTGAAGCTATTGAAGAGCTAGCCTCTTTCTTAGGCCTCGACGTTCCTAGAGAACAGCGCAGCGGCGAGATATCAACAGCACCAAGAGCCAACAGCGAACAAAAACGTAACCTCTACGATTTGATGGGCGGCATCAGTAATTTTTACCGCTCTCAACTGAAAATATCAGCCAACAAACCTGCGATTGATTACCTAAAGAATCGTGGCCTTTCGGGCGAGATCGTCCAGAAGTTTGGTATTGGTTATGTGGCCGATGAGTGGGACTTAGTTCGTAAGAACTTTGGCCAACAGAAAGAAGCCCAAGACATGCTCGTGACTGGCGGCATGCTAATTGAGAACGATAAAGGTAACCGATACGACCGATTCCGTGGACGCGTAATGTTCCCAATTCGTGATCGTCGTGGCCGTGTGATTGGTTTTGGTGGTCGTGTATTAGAAGACGGCACACCAAAATACCTCAACTCACCAGAAACGCCTATCTTCCATAAAGGTAAAGAGCTTTACGGCCTTTATGAAGTGCTGCAAGCCTACCGTGAACCGCCGCAAATACTTGTGGTTGAAGGTTACATGGATGTCGTGGCACTCGCGCAATATGGTGTCGATTACTCAGTAGCATCACTGGGCACCTCGACAACCGGCGACCATGTTCAAATGTTGTTCCGTCAAACCAGCACTGTGGTTTGTTGTTACGATGGTGACCGAGCAGGTAAAGAGGCCGCATGGCGCGCACTAGAAAACGCGCTTGAATACCTGAAAACCGGTAACACGCTTAAGTTTCTATTCTTGCCCGACGGTGAAGATCCAGACAGCTATATTAGAGAGCATGGCAAAGCCGCTTTTGAACAGCTGGTCCACAATGCGACGCCGCTTTCGACCTATTTGTTCGATAACCTGATTGAAATACACAAGTTAAACTTGGGAACAACCGAAGGGAAATCAGCACTGCGTGCACACGCCAGCGCCTTGATTAATAAAATCCCTGACAGTTACTTCCAAGAATTGCTCGAAAAACTGCTCGATGAGCGAACTGGATTTGATAACCAATTGAGACGTGCGCGTGTTCATACACAGAACCCGACACCTCAACCACATAAAGAGCTGAAGCGCACTCCAATGCGTGAAGTTATCGCTTTGCTTATCCAAAATCCGAGCTATGCTGATATGGTACCGGATTTATCAAGTGTCAAAGGCTTACAGTTGCCCGGACTAAGTTTATTCGTCGAAGTACTTGATAAATGCCGCGAGCATCCCCATATTAACACAGGCCAATTATTAGAGCATTGGCGACACAATAAACATGAGGCTCTTCTGTCTCGTCTCGCGAGCTGGGAAATCCCCCTCGACGAAGACAATCAAGAAGACATATTTTTAGACTCATTGGACAACATACTTGCCCAGTGCGTTGAAAAACAAATTGAAAACCTGCAGGCCAAAGCAAGAAGCGTCGGTTTATCAGCCGAAGAAAAAAGGGAGCTACTAGCTTTAATGCTAGATCTAAAAGCGTAACCCTGTTTGATTAGTCAGCATTTAATAAATTTGTTAACATAATTGGTTTGCATTTGAGAATGCAACGTCCTTCACCAGACCTGAAGTTGGATATCATCTATGGATCAAAATCCGCAGTCACAGCTTAAATTACTTGTTATTAAAGGCAAGGAACAAGGCTATCTGACCTACGCCGAAGTAAACGACCACCTACCTGCAGAAATCGTGGATTCTGAACAGGTAGAAGACATCATTCAAATGATCAACGACATGGGTATCAAGGTAGTTGAAACTGCACCTGATGCTGATGATCTAGCACTTAATGATGACGATGCCAATATAGATGAAGATGCAGCCGAAGCTGCAGCTGCTGCGCTTTCAAGCGTAGAAAGCGAGATTGGCCGTACTACTGACCCAGTTCGTATGTACATGCGTGAAATGGGTACGGTTGAACTACTGACTCGTGAAGGCGAAATCGACATTGCGAAACGTATTGAAGATGGTATCAATACAGTTCAACTATCGGTTGCTGAGTACCCAGGCACTATTCCATACATCTTGGAACAGTTTGACCGCGTACAAGCAGAAGAGATTCGCTTAACAGACCTAATCAATGGCTTTGTTGACCCAGACGACGATGGCACAGCTGCGCCAACGGCGACTCACATCGGTTCAGAACTTGCTGAAACTGATCTGGAAGACGAAGACAAAGAAGACGCTGAAGACGACGAGGAAGAGGAAGAAGAAGATACAGGTATCGATCCTGAGCTTGCTCTTGAGAAGTTCACAGCGCTTCGTACTAGCTACCAGAACCGTCAGCTAGCGATCAACGAGTACGGCCATGAAAGCCCGAAAGCAACGCTTGCAACGACAATGATGCAAGACGTATTCAAAGAGTTCCGTCTAACACCAAAACAGTTTGATTACCTAGTAAACGAACTGCGTAACTCTATGGATCGCGTACGTACTCAAGAACGCCTAATCATGCGTCAAACGGTTGAGTACGGCAAAATGCCGAAGAAATCTTTCATTGCTCTATTTACTGGTAACGAATCTAGCGAAGCATGGTTGGATGAAGTTCTTGCTTCAGACAAGCCATACGCAGAAAAGATCAAACGTAACGAGCACGACATCCGTCGCTCTATCCAAAAACTGGATATGATCGAACGTGAAACGTCTCTTACTGTTCAAAGCATCAAAGATATCAGCCGTCGTATGTCTATCGGTGAAGCGAAAGCTCGTCGTGCGAAGAAAGAGATGGTTGAAGCGAACTTACGTCTAGTAATCTCGATTGCTAAGAAGTACACAAACCGTGGTCTACAATTCCTGGATCTAATCCAAGAAGGTAACATCGGTCTGATGAAAGCGGTAGATAAGTTTGAATACCGTCGTGGTTATAAGTTCTCTACTTACGCTACTTGGTGGATCCGTCAAGCAATCACTCGTTCGATTGCCGACCAAGCTCGTACTATCCGTATTCCGGTTCACATGATCGAAACGATCAACAAACTAAACCGTATCTCTCGTCAAATGCTACAAGAGATGGGTCGTGAACCACTGCCGGAAGAACTGGCTGAACGCATGCAAATGCCTGAAGACAAGATCCGTAAAGTACTAAAAATCGCTAAAGAGCCAATCTCAATGGAAACACCAATCGGTGACGACGAAGATTCGCACCTAGGTGATTTCATCGAGGATACAACGTTAGAACTACCTTTAGACTCTGCAACGGCAACAAGCCTACGCGGTGCAACTAAAGACGTTCTTGCTGGCCTAACACCTCGTGAAGCTAAAGTACTGCGTATGCGTTTCGGTATCGACATGAACACTGACCACACTCTTGAAGAAGTGGGCAAGCAGTTCGACGTAACTCGTGAACGTATCCGTCAGATCGAAGCAAAAGCACTGCGTAAACTTCGTCACCCAAGCCGCTCAGAAACTCTGCGTAGCTTCCTAGACGAGTAATCGCACACTCAAGTGTGGTTAGCTTTTAAGCATAAATAAGAAAAGGTGAGCGTTGGCTCACCTTTTTTTTATCTGTGTGATTTAAGTGGCTAAGATGTAAGCGGAATTGCCCCTTATAGTGTCTAGACACCATTGAACGCTTCCCCTATAATCTATGCCCTACGGCCCCTTAGCTCAGTGGTTAGAGCGCACGACTCATAATCGTTCGGTCCCCAGTTCAAGTCTGGGAGGGGCCACCAAATTAGAAAAGCCAGAACAGTTCACGCTGCTCTGGCTTTTTGCTTTTCTGATTCAGTACCAATCACACCCTGCACTTCCGAACCAAAAACGAATCGTCCCGCACACAATTCCAATTGCCTCTCTGTGACTAAACATACTTTTCTTTTATAAAAAAATCGGCAATATGAGAGTACATAAATCGCTCAATAGTTCAGGGAAGACTCATGAAAGACGAAACACTCTCGATTCACTTCGGTTACGACACTGATCCAACAACCAAATCGGTTGCCACTCCAATCTACCAAACCGTCGCGTACGAATTCGATGACGCACAACACGGCGCCGACCTCTTCAACCTTGCGGTGCCAGGCAATATCTACACTCGCATAATGAACCCAACCAATGATGTGTTAGAAAAACGCATGGCCGCCTTAGAAGGAGGTATCGCAGGCTTAGTGGTAAGTGCGGGCAGTGCTGCGATCAACTATGCGATTCAGACGTTGGCGCAAATCGGTGACAACATTGTTTCAACACCTCAGCTTTACGGTGGTACTTACACCCTATTTGCTCATATGCTGCCAAACCAAGGGATCGAAGTTCGTTTTGCTAAAGACGATAAACCAGAAAGCTTAGCGGCACTGATTGACGAAAAAACCAAGGCGGTTTACTGCGAAAGTATCGGTAACCCAGCAGGTAATATTATCGACTTAGAGCGTGTTGCTGAACTTGCTCACGCACAAGGTGTACCTGTGATTGTTGATAACACGGTGGCGACGCCTGTACTGTGTAAACCTATCGATTTTGGTGCTGACATCGTGGTGCACTCACTAACTAAATACGTGGGTGGTCACGGTACAACGTTAGGTGGCGTGATTGTCGACTCAGGTAAATTCCCATGGGCACAGCACAAGGACCGCTTCCCTGTGTTTAATCAGCCAGAGCCTTCTTATCATGGCGTGGTTTATACCGAGGCCTTTGGTGAGGCTGCGTTTATTGGTCGTGCTAGAACGGTTCCCCTACGTAATACAGGTGCAGCACTGTCACCAATGAATGCTTTCATGTTGATGCAAGGTTTGGAGACGTTGTCGCTACGCATGGAGCGACACACAGAGAATGCCTTGAAAGTAGCGGAATACCTCAAGCAACACGAGAAAGTCAGTTGGGTAAGTTACGCTGGCCTGCCTGATTCAGAATTCTATCCACTCGCTGAAAAGTACATGCAAGGTAAGCCATCGGCCATTCTATCTTTTGGTTTAAAAGACGGTTATGAAGCCGGTGTTCGCTTCTATGATGCACTGCAAATCTTCAAGCGCTTAGTTAACATTGGCGATGCGAAATCTCTCGCTTGTCACCCAGCTTCGACGACACACCGTCAACTAAGCGAAGCTGAACAGAAACAAGCCGGTGTATCACCGGAGATGATTCGCCTATCAGTAGGTATCGAGCACATTGACGATATCTTGGCTGACCTAGAGCAAGCACTGAGCGCTTAATGACGCTACAGCTAGCTCTAACACTGATCGTTAAGTAACAGACATAAAAAAGCCCATCACAGGATGGGCTTCTTATTATCTATATCTTAGGTAAGCTGTCGATTACTCAACTGTTACCGCTTTCGCTAGGTTACGAGGTTGGTCAACGTCGGTACCTTTTATTAGTGCGACATGGTAAGACAGCAGCTGCATCGGTACTGTGTAGTAGATAGGCGCTGTTACTTCACTTACGTGAGGCATCTTGATGATCTTCATGTTCTCATCGCTTTCAAAGCCCGCATCTTCATCAGCGAATACGTAAAGTAGACCGCCACGAGCACGCACTTCTTCAACGTTCGATTTCAGCTTCTCTAGCAAGTCGTTGCTTGGTGCAATAACGACTACAGGCATATCTGCATCGATAAGAGCCAAAGGACCGTGCTTAAGCTCACCAGCTGCGTATGCTTCTGCGTGGATGTAAGAGATCTCTTTCAGTTTAAGAGACGCTTCCATCGCGATTGGGTAGAACTCACCACGACCCAAGAACAGTGTGTGATGCTTATCAGCAAAATCAGGTGCCAGTGCTTCAATTTCTTTATCGAACGCTAATGCTTTCTCGATATCAGCAGGCAGTTGGTGAAGTGCTTGAACGATTTCCGCTTCTTTTTCTTCATTGATACGACCTTGTAGACGACCAATTGACGTTACCATCATCAGCATCGCTGCTAGTTGAGTTGTGAAAGCTTTAGTAGAAGCAACACCGATCTCTGTTCCTGCGCGAGTCATGAAGGCAAAATCAGATTCACGAACCAGTGAAGAACCCGCAACGTTACAGATAGTCATTGCAGACATATAACCCTTCTCTTTTGCAAGACGAAGTGCAGCAAGCGTATCCGCCGTTTCACCAGATTGAGACAGAGTCACCAATAGGCTGTTCGGACGAACAACGAAATCACGGTAACGGAATTCAGAAGCAATCTCTACGTCACAGCTTACGCCAGCTAGAGATTCAAACCAGTAACGCGCTGCCATGCCTGAGTTGTAAGACGTACCACATGCGATGATCTGCACGTGTTCAACCTTGCTTAGGATCTCTTCAGCTTTAACGCCGATCGCGTTAGTGATAACCGAAGTATCAGAGATACGGCCTTCCATTGTATTGATCAGCGCTGTTGGCTGCTCGAAGATCTCTTTCTGCATGAAGTGGCGGTATTGACCTTTGTCACCTGCGTCGTGTTCAGCGTTTGACTCAACGATTTCACGCTCAACACGCTCACCCGCTACATCAAATACCGTAACATCACGACGAGTTACCTCAGCAACATCACCTTCTTCTAGATACATGAAGCGACGAGTTACGCTCAGTAGTGCAAGTTGGTCTGATGCCAAGAAGTTCTCACCGACACCAAAACCGATAACGATAGGGCTACCAGAACGAGCCACAACAATGCGGCTAGGATCTTTGCGATCAACCGCTACCGTGCCGTATGCACCGTCTAATTGTTTTGCTGTTTTCTGTAGCGCTTCAACCAAAGAAGCTGAAGTGCGAAGTTCCCACTCAACTAAGTGAGCAATAACTTCTGTATCCGTTTGTGAAGTAAATACGTAACCACGCTCTTGCAGCATAGCGCGCAGTGCTTCGTGGTTTTCGATAATGCCATTGTGTACAACGGCAATATCACCAGACATGTGCGGGTGTGCGTTCGCTTCAGATGGCTCACCATGTGTCGCCCAACGTGTATGAGCGATACCTGTACCGCCAATCACTTGTTGCTCTTCTACTGCGTCAGCTAGCTCTTGTACTTTACCTAGGCGGCGTACACGAGTTAGGTTAGATGCAGTATCGACGACAGCGACACCAGCTGAATCGTAGCCACGGTATTCTAGACGACGAAGGCCTTCTACTAAAATTTCAGCTACATCACGCTGTGCTACTGCACCAACAATTCCACACATAGTTTCACTCCATCAATTTTGTTTTATTCCTATTGGCAGCAAGCAAAGGCCAAATCTTCATTAAGATCAATTATAGGAAGGTAAATGCATAATACTTAAATTTGTTTTTACGCTGGATCGGTCAGGATCACTCGAACATCATGTGATTCGATACTTGCTTTGGATTCTTCGCCTAAGTCTGTATCGGTAATTAAGATGTCAATGTGTTCCCATGCCAGCTCTAAGTTCGGGATCTTTCGTCCCACCTTTTCCGACTCAACCATCACGATCACTTCTCGTGACACTTCAGCCATTACTTTGCTCAGGCCAACCAGTTCGTTAAACGTGGTTGTGCCTCTATCGAGGTCGATACCATCAGCCCCAATAAATAGTTGGTCAAAATCGTAAGCACGAAGTACCGACTCTGCAACTTTGCCTTGGAAAGAGTCCGAATGGGTATCCCAAGTGCCGCCAGTCATTAATAACGTCGGCTCGCTTTCAAGCTCATTAAGCGCATTAGCAACGTGCAATGAGTTGGTCATAACAACCAAGCCACGCTTAGCATTAAGCTGCTGAATTAGAGCACCGGTCGTACTGCCACTATCGATCACGATGCGGTTATGGTCGCGAATTAAATCTGCAGCGGCTTTTGCCAATGAAATCTTTCGAGTCGAAACTTGTTGACCCAGTTCTTCGTTGACAACCTCTTTCGGTAACGAAATCGCACCACCATAACGGCGTAAAAGCTGACCGTTTTTCTCTAAAGACGCCAAGTCCTTTCTAATAGTGACTTCTGAGGTTTCGAACTTAGCGGATAATTCATCAACACTAACCTCCCCTTTTTCATTCACTAGGTTAGAAATTGCATGTCTTCTGAGCTGGGTGTTTCGTTTCGACATTTAAAAAAGGCCATTAAGTTTCGATATGAAACATATTATAGTTACAACGAAACTATTTAGTCCATTTATTTTGATCCAAAAAATTAATAAATAGCGATAAAACCTTGTCCTAAGACAATTGTTAAGCAGTGATATTGAACTCATTAGGTGGTAGAATCCGCACCCGAAAAGAAAAAAAATTACAAAACTGACTGTTATTTTTTTGCAACCTACCCCCTATATAGTGGGGTAAGTCACAGAAAACCGATATTGAATCAAAATCTTTTAGTCATAAAATGACTAAAATTGATGAAAGACTTACAACTCTGAAGGACATATTGGAAGTCCCGCGCTTTTACACAACAGGCACAAAATGTTGATGTAGCGGACCAATCTTCAGAACTTAAATAAATTTCAAATTGTAACAATACTTACCGGAGAGTACCTTCCATGAAAAAGACCAAAATCGTATGTACGATTGGCCCTAAAACTGAATCTGTAGAGAAGCTAACTGAACTAGTAGATGCTGGCATGAACGTTATGCGTCTTAACTTCTCTCACGGTGATTTCGCAGAGCACGGCACTCGTATCGCGAACTTCCGTAAAGTAATGGAAAACAAAGGTGAGCAACTTGCTATCCTTCTAGATACTAAAGGTCCAGAAATCCGTACTATCAAACTTGAAGATGGTAACGACGTAGATCTAGTAGCTGGTCAAGAGTTCACTTTCACAACTGACGCAACAGTTGTTGGTAACAAAGACGTAGTAGCAGTAACTTACCTAGGTTTCGCTAAAGACCTAACAGCAGGTAACACTATCCTTGTTGATGACGGCCTAATCGAAATGGAAGTTATCGCAACAACAGAAACTGAAGTTAAGTGTAAAGTTCTTAACAACGGTGCTCTAGGCGAAAACAAAGGTGTTAACCTTCCTGGCGTTTCTGTTCAACTTCCAGCTCTTTCTGAGAAAGACAAAGCTGACCTTAAGTTTGGCTGTGAGCAAGGCGTTGATTTCGTTGCTGCTTCTTTCATCCGTAAAGAAGAAGACGTTAAAGAAATCCGTGAGCTTCTAAACGCTAACGGCGGCGAGAACATCCACATCATTTCTAAGATTGAAAACCAAGAAGGTGTTGATAACTTCGATTCAATCCTTGAAGCTTCTGACGGCATCATGGTTGCTCGTGGTGACCTAGGTGTTGAAATCCCAGCTGAAGAAGTAATCTTCGCTCAGAAGATGATGATCGAGAAGTGTAACCGCGCACGTAAGATGGTTATCACAGCAACTCAAATGCTTGACTCTATGATCAGCAACCCACGTCCAACTCGTGCTGAAGCGGGTGACGTTGCGAACGCAATCATGGATGGTACTGATGCAGTAATGCTTTCTGGTGAAACTGCTAAAGGTAAGTACCCAGTTGAAGCTGTTACTATCATGGCTCAAATCGCGAACCGTACTGATTCAGCTCTTAAAGCTGAGCTAGGTTCTCGTCTAGACAGCCCACGTCTACGTATCACTGAAGCAGTATGTAAAGGCGCTGTAGACACAGCAGAGAAGCTAGCTGCTCCTCTAATCGTTGTTGCAACTGAAGGCGGTAAATCTGCACGTTCAGTACGTAAGTACTTCCCAACTGCAAACATCCTAGCTCTAACAACTAACGAAAAGACAGCTGCACAGCTAGTTCTTACTAAAGGTGTTAAGCCAGTTCTTGTTGACTCTATCGAGAACACAGACGCGTTCTACATCAACGGTAAAGAAATCGCTCTACAATCTGGCCTAGGTAACAAAGGCGACATCGTAGTTATGGTTTCTGGTGCTCTAGTAGCTTCTGGTACTACAAACACGGCATCTGTTCACGTTCTATAAGAATGAACCGATTCGCATAAAATATAAAAGAGGGCTTCGGCCCTCTTTTTTTATGAAACAAAATCTTGCCTAACTTTTCAGTACGCTGTATTATCAATCGCAATAGAACTACGTACTGTTAACCTCCAATTGACTCTTTCTAAGAGACGGATTAGCAGACTAGAAATCATATATAGATGAGGTTTGTAATGTCTAGTCCTACGCTCACTGAAAAAGTATCAAAGATGATTCGCCAAGATATTCTTAATGGTGAGTTAACCCCAGGCCAAAAGCTTGTTGTTGCTGATCTAAAAGCACGCTACAACGTTGGCGCATCCCCTATTCGCGAAGCCTTGGTACAGTTATCTTGGAGCAAATACGTAAAGCTAGAGCCACAAAAAGGCTGCTGGGTATCTCCTGTATCAAAGAAAGAACTGAATGACCTATACGAAAGCCTTCGTGTTGTATCATCGGTTCTGCTTAAAAAAGCGATTGCAGCAGGTGATGAGAGCTGGGAACTGGATGTACTAACGTCTTACCATAAACTATCGCGAGTACAGTACGTATCTGAAGAGTTTGACTGTGTAGAATGGGAAGAGCGCCACCAGCAATTCCATGTCGCACTGCTTGAAGGTGCAGATTCAGAGAACATGTTTAAGTTCTTTGATGACCTAATTAACCAAGTGAAACGTTACCGCTTCCTCGCTATGTCTGCAGAAAGCGCATCTGATGATCTGTTCAATATTGATGAGCACGAAATGATCATGAAACTAGTACTCTCTAAGAATGTAGAACAAGCAACAGAACTGCTTGATCAACACTTACTAGGTTCAATGAAACGAATTGAAGAAGTTATCGAAGCGGCATGATGCCAAGATAGATTCTAACCAAATAAAAACGGAGCCCAGCGGCTCCGTTTTTTTGTTTCCAGTACCACGACTGAACTACCACCCAAAAAACTCTTTGTGATGAGTATTGAGCAGCACAACCATAGGTAAAAAATACAATGCACTAAGTTGAAAGCCAAGAATGGCTAATGTGCCTATGGTTAACCTAACTAAAAAATCGACAAACATACCACGCCTCTTTTAACCAGACTGTATGATCCCCAAACTCTTGCTCCAGCTAACCTAATTCTACTGCTGCCTTTCAAGTTATTGATAAGGCTAGCTAACCAGCTGAATTAAGTTAACGGTGTCATCCTTTTACATCTGGTAAACACTCTATTTATTGCATCGTTTAACACGATGTAATCTGAAGCAAAGTAGTTTACTTACTGTTCATTTTAGCTCAAATTTTCACCAGCATTAGACTTTAGTCTAACTGTATAGATTTTGTGACATAGGTCGCTCAAAAGTGAGATTCCTAATAAAAAGAGGGGAAGGAAAAAGGAGTCGGGCCGCGACTTGAAGAGGTGAAGGAAATAGAAGACAGGACTAGATAGAAGCGAACCTAAGCGACATCATCGTAGCTAGGACACATAGAGACCGTATTACGACCAGACGATTTAGATTCGTAAAGCGCAACATCGGCACACTTGTATGAGCGAGTACTGTTACTTGTTAAATCAGTAAAGCCAACACTCACCGTTACCTTAGTTCCGGCTGCCAGTTCAATCTCTATTCGCAAGCGATCCAATACGCGCTTTGCTTCTGGCAGAGACGTGTGTGGCATCAAGAGTGCAAACTCTTCTCCTCCGACACGTGCAACAAAGTCCGTCCCACGAAGGCTATCTTGCAGAAGTTTAGCAACACCAGCGATCACACGGTCACCTTCGTCGTGGCCAAGCTCATCATTGATTCGCTTGAAGTTATCGATGTCCACCAAGGCTAAGCAGGTGGTCGCTTCGATCGGGTAACGCTCAACTAAGCGAGAATAGTAGGCCAGCTGCTCTTCGAATTTTCGTCGGTTCCAGAGATTACTCAAAGAGTCACGTTCACTTAAAATCCTCAAACGTACCTCAAGCTCCTTCCTTACGGAAATATCAACCAACGAGGTGATGTAGTAACTGACTTTGCCTGAATTGTTTTTGACCGCATGCACTCGCATGATCGCAGTAAAAGGAATACGCAGCTTGTTCTTACACTGAACCTCCCCTTCCCATACTTCTTCTTGCTCTAAATGACTCCAAATAGCCGAGCTTGAGAGCACTTGGTCGGTATTCTCAAGCAGCAACTGCAATGCATTTTGACCGATCACCTGTTTTTTGCAGTACCCAGTCATGTTCTCAAATTCGTTGTTGATCATCATTGTGCGGTGCTGCTTGTCAGAGATCATCACTGCCGACATACCATTCAATGCGGCTCGTGCCAATTTACTCTCTAGGCTTCGGCGTCGGCAGTGCGTCACCAGGTAAGCAAACGGGAAAGCGAATATCAGCACCGTAATCAGAACAATGATCTCTTCATGGGCCAAATCATCTAGATCACGCTCAGCCCGATCCATCAGTTGCTTTTGATTAAGTTGAATCAGTAAATGGACCTTTTGACTGTTCGCGAGCATAACCGTGTTAAAGGCAAACAAATTACCATCTTCAAAAACGTATCCCACCTGATCATTGGAGATCGCATCCCACGTCTTCGGCGCGATATTTTTCAGGTTATAGCCTTTTCTTTCAGGAATAGAGTCTCCGAACAACTTACCGCTGTTGTTACTCGCGATGAAGTAACCCGCGTCATTGAGAACTTCTGCTCTAAGATCGTTATCTGGTGAAAAGCTCAGACGCGACGATAAGCCCCATACATCAAGATTGATGACGAGGTAGCCTACTCTTTCGTCAGGGGTTTCTACTGGGGTAAAGACACGGATTACCGGCGAATAAGGGAAGGTGACTTCACCATGCTCAGTTTCAAGCTCAATACCCCAACCGCCAATCTGTTCGGCTTCTAGTTTTTGAGCGTATTGGAAGTAGTTAGAATCCGACCTATCTTGCAGCTGTTGAGGAAACGTCACTCTACCGGTATCAGAGGAGTAGTTAACACGCACCAATTCTTTGCCAGTGACATCTAACAGATGGATTTGTGTATACCACTTCTGGTTCACGAGAACAGATTGCCAGACCTCTTCAAGTAGATGTTTGGTTTGGTCTGAGGGAGAGGAAGCAAAGTTAACCAAGCTCTGGCTATGACTGAGTAGCTCCATGACCGAGACTAACTGAGTCTTGAGAAGATCATAATCTCGCTTGGCATACACTAACTGATGAACGGCTTGCTTAGCTGAGTAGTCAAAGCTCTGCTGTTTTACTTCTTTGTAGCGCTGCAAATAATACAGACATACTGCAGAAGACAATATGATAGAGATAATCAGCAATGTAATTATTGATTTTTTATTTCGCATTGCTAACTCAGATGAATGGAAGTGCAGCGCGGGATTATAGCACTCTAAAAAATTAACAAAATAAAAGCCGCTTAAAAAAGCGGCTTTAAAGTTATTTTTTAAAGACTTATCGTCTAGGCTTTCAACGCACGTTCGCCTCGTGCGATGCCAACAACACCACTTCGAGCTACTTCAAGCACTTCCGTCACTTCAGACAGCGCCTGAATGAAGGCATCCAGTTTCTCGCTAGTACCCGCCATTTGAACCGTATATTGAGAAGCCGTAACATCAACGATCTGACCACGGAAGATATCCGCTGTGCGCTTCACTTCCGCACGAGCAAAGCCGCTCGCACGTACTTTTACCATCAACAGCTCACGTTCAATGTGTTCAAGTTCAGACACTTCTTGTACTTTAAGTACGTCGATTAGCTTATGCAGTTGTTTCTGAATCTGCTCAAGCTGCATTTCGCTCGAGTTAGTAGTGACGTTCAAACGAGACAGCGTCGGATCATCGGTTGGAGATACGTTCAAAGACTCGATGTTGTAGCCACGCTGAGAAAACAAGCCAACCACACGAGAAAGCGCACCAGGTTGGTTTTCCATTAGTAGTGAAATAATGTGTCTCATATTATGTTCTCTCCGTTTTGCTTAGCCACATGTTATCCATACCCTCGCCTTTGATCTGCATTGGGTATACGTGCTCGGTGTCATCCACACTAATATCGACAAATACCAAACGGTCTTTCATCGCCAGTGCTTTTTCCAAACCTGATTCCAATTCATCCGGAGATGAAATGCGCATACCAACGTGGCCATAAGCCTCAGCGATAGCAGCAAAATCAGGAACAGAGTCCATATATGAGTTAGAGTAACGGCCTTGATAAACAATGTCTTGCCACTGTTTTACCATGCCTAGGAAACGGTTGTTAAGGTTAATAATCTTAACCGGGATATTGTATTGCAGCGCAGTCGACAGCTCTTGGATATTCATTTGAATGCTGCCGTCACCGGTTACCACAACCACCTCTTCATCTGGCTTAGCAAACTTAACGCCCATACCAGCAGGCAGGCCAAAGCCCATCGTGCCTAGACCACCAGAGTTAATCCAACGACGTGGCTTGTTAAACGGGTAGTATAAAGCAGCAAACATTTGGTGTTGACCTACGTCAGAAGCAACATAGGCATCGCCATTGGTTACTTTATGCAGTGTTTCAATTACTTGCTGTGGTTTGATGCGCTCAGACGATTTCTCGTAAGCTAGGCAGTCACGCTCTTGCCACTGCTTGATTTCACTCCACCAGCTTTCAATCGCTTCTGCATCGTTAGTGCCGCCTTGCTCAACGAGCAAGTTCACCATGCTCTCTAGAACCTTTTCAGCAGAACCTACAATCGGTAGATCCACTTTTACGTTCTTAGAGATCGAAGATGGGTCGATATCAATGTGCATGATCTTCGCATCAGGGCAGTACTTATCTAGGTTATTAGTCGTTCGATCATCGAAACGTACGCCAATACCAAAGATCAAATCCGCATTGTGCATCGCCATATTGGCTTCATATAAACCATGCATGCCTAACATACCCAAAGAGTTCTTATGGGTGCCAGGGAAAGCGCCAAGCCCCATTAGGGTGCTTACCACAGGTAAATTCAGTGCCTCTGCTAATTTTAACAGCGGCTTATCTGCCTCAGAAATAACCGCACCACCACCGACATAAAGTACCGGCTTCTTCGCTTCAAGAAGGGCTTTTAGCGCCTTTTTGATCTGACCTTTATGACCCGTAACCGTTGGGTTATACGAACGCATTTTGAGCGTTTCTGGGTATTCATAAGGAAGCTTGATTTGTGGGTTTAAGATATCTTTCGGCAGATCAATAACCACAGGACCGGGACGCCCTGTCGTTGAAATATAGAATGCTTTTTTAACGACTTCAGGGATATCTTCCGCTTTCTTAACTAAGAAGCTGTGTTTAACGATCGGGCGTGATACACCCACGATGTCACACTCTTGGAAGGCGTCATTACCAATGAGGTTATTTGGTACGTTACCAGAAATAACAATCATTGGGATTGAGTCCATGTAGGCGGTTGCAATACCAGTAACGGTATTGGTCGCACCTGGACCAGAACACACAAGTACTACACCCGGTTTACCGGTAGAACGAGTATAGCCATCTGCCATGTGGGTAGCGGCTTGTTCGTGTCGCACTAATACGTGTTTAATTTCAGCAGTTTTAGCATGCAACGCATCGTAGATATCAAGTACAGAACCACCTGGGTAACCAAAGATTTGTTCTACACCCTCTTCAATTAGAGACTGCACCACCATCTCAGCGCCGGATAACATTTCAGCGCCGGATGACATGGCTGTTTCAGGTTTTGTTGTCATATTGCTCTCCTCACCAGTTTCCAATCATATTTGGTGAACATGTTGGGCTGGTTTTTCATAGTCTAGGGCTTATTCGTAGCCTAATTCGAAATACTTCCACTTTTTCGGCTATGGCTGTCTGTCGTGATAACAACAAACAGTAATACGAAACAACTTTAACGCTTTATTATCATCTGGTCTAACACCTGTTATTCGGCAACTGTGCCAAAAAACCAACTATTAGCTCAAAGCATTAAATAAAACCCAACTCAGCCCCCTACGCCAGGTTTAAACACTAGTTAGCGAACAAAAAAAAGCACTTAATATTTTAATAGATCGCTATTTATCGATAAACCGCGAGCTTGCTGGTGTGCGCTTTCGCACATTGTGCTGTGTCATTAGATACAAAAAATCCCCCTAAAAATGCAATCACATTCGTAGGGGGATTTTTAAACAACTGAAAATTTATCTAAGCAGAAAACTACTTATCTTTAGGCTTTTCGTTGTACATTTCTTCGATTTCGTCTTGATACTTATCGTTGATAACTTTACGACGCAATTTTTGAGTTGGTGTCAGTTCACCATCATCCATAGAAAATGCTTTTGGTAGCAGTTTGAATTTCTTCACTTGCTCAAACTTAGCCAGTTCTTGCTGTAGGTCATTCACACGCTTTTCTAGCATCTCGACGATTTGGTGGTGCTTAACAAGTTCAACGCGATCGTGATACTTGATATTAAGCTCTTTGGCGTACTCTTCTAGCGAGTCATAACAAGGAACAATCAGCGCAGAAACGAATTTGCGTGTATCAGCGATAACAGCAATCTGTTCGATAAAGTGATCTTTACCAATCGCACCTTCAACCACTTGCGGGGCAATATACTTACCACCAGAAGTTTTCATCAGCTCTTTGATACGATCAGTAATGAACAGGTTACCATTTTCATCAAAATGACCCGCATCACCGGTTTTCAAGAAACCGTGCTCATCGAATGTCTTAGCTGTCTCTTCTGGCATCTTGTAGTAGCCACGCATCACCATTGGACCGCGAACAAGAATCTCGTCCTTAGCACCAATCTTAACTTCTGCGCCCGGCATCGACATACCAATTGAATCAGGGTTAAAACAGCGGTCATCCCAGCACGATACTGTTGCCGTGGTTTCTGTCATGCCGTAGCCAAGTTTTACGTTGATACCGATAGCATGGAAGAAGCGACCGATGGTTTCATCTAACTTAGCTCCACCACAAGGCATGAAGTTGATGTTACCGCCGAGTAGAGCGCGCAGTTTAGATAGCACAAGCTTATCAGCTAGCGCATGGCTCTTCTTCAGCATCAACGATGGAGTACGACCTTCTTGGTGACAAACTGAAAGCTTTGCTCCCATGTTCACCGCCCAAGTAAATAGCACTTTACGAATAAATGGTGCTTTAGATACCTTCTCGTGAATCGCAGAGAAGATCTTCTCGTAGAAGCGTGGAACCGCACACATTACAGTAGGTTTCACATCACTTAGCGCATCACGCACTTGCATCGTATCTTGCAGGTAGCAGTTGGTTGCGCCTTTATAAAGAACGTAGAACGTCCAAGCACGCTCAAATACGTGTGATAACGGTAGGAAACACAATGAGACATCGTCTTTGCTCAGGCTAAGGCGCTCATCGTGGCCTTCTAACTGGTAGCCAATGTTGGTGTAATCAAGCATTACGCCTTTTGGCTGACCTGTGGTACCAGAGGTATAGATAAGAGTCAGCAGGTCGTCCATGCTTGCATCAGCAAGACGCACGTCAAGTTCAGCTTGTTGTGCTTCAACGCCACGCGCCATGAAGTCATTCCAAGATACGGCAAAGCTGTGTCCTTGCAGGTCGATGTCATCAGACATAGCCACAACAACTTCTAGCTGCTCGCACTCTTCAAACAGGCTAACCGCCGCATCGAATTGAACTTGCTCACCAACGAATAAGATCTTCACATCTGCATTTTGGATGATGTAAGAAGACTGTGCTGCTGTATTCGTTGGATAAATCGGCACAGTCACAAGGCGTGCTTGTAACGATGCAAAATCTGCCACGGTCCATTGAGGCATATTGTTCGAATAGATACCGATCTTATCCTGAACTCTCAGTCCTTGAGCCAACAGTGCTAATGAAAGCGTATCGATTTGTTGTCCAAACTGCTGCCAGCTAATACCTTGCCATACATTATCTACTTTGTGCTTCAAAGCTGTACGGTTGCCGCCTTGGGCAATTTGGTCACGAAGTCTTTTTACGATATGAAAATCTAAATTGGCCATCTCTTTACCTTTGGCTTACACCTGTAAGCTTTTTTGAGCGCACAAGTGTACCTCTGATCATGGAAAAGGCAACTGATGAAGCTCAAAGTTATAAGTAATAGTACGTATCACGCTAAGTTTTCTATCAACAAAAATAGCAGGTACAAAAAAGCCCCAAGCCAGACTCCCAGCTTAGGGCTTATAAATCATAGAGTTTAGTGCTTAGTTAAGCGCCACTACTTCGCCACAGATCATCATTAACTGATCTCGTAACCAAATGTGTCCTTTATCCTTTTCACTTGATTCGTGCCAGCTTAGGAAGCCAGAAATCGCCGAATTATCGAATGGGAAATCTAGAATCTGAAGCTGCTCTTTGTTTGCTGCATGTTCTACCATCCAACGAGGAGCAATTGTTACTAGTTCAGACTGGCCTACAACGTAAAGAACGTTGCTCAAGCTCGTACCTTCGTAGAAAGGCGTGCAATCTAGGTCACGGTAAGCTTGCTCAGAGAAGCTACGTTGACCGTGGATACGAGACAATTTCGCGTGCTTTTCGTTAAGCAGCTCTGCCGCTGTTACTTCACCGTTAATGCGTGGGTGAGAAGCAGAAGCGACAACAACCAACTCATCTTGGAAGATTTCAGTGCTTGAGAAACCTTGCTCATCAAAGCGAGCGTAATCGATCACGAAGTCGATTTCTTGGCAGCGCATACGCTCAGAAAGCTGACGATCGAACTCAGCGTCCATGTGCAGTTTAACGCTTGGTGCTTGCTCGTTAATTGTCGACATAATCTTAGGTGCAAAACGCATGTCACAAGGGCTGCAAATCGCAAGTTTGAACAGGCGAGAAGACGACTCTGGAGAGAACACAGAACTTGGTAGTTCGTTGCGTACTAACTGTAGCGCTTGGCGGATAGGACCAAACAACTGACGAGCACGTTGAGTCGGTTGAATACCACGACCTTGGCGCATGAATAGTTCGTCGTTAAACATCACTTTTAGACGAGCAACAGCGTTACTTACAGCAGGCTGAGACATACCCAGATTGTGAGCTGCACGTGTAATGTTTTGCTCTTGCATAACTGCATCAAATACAGTCAAAAGATTTAAGTCGACTCCACGAAGTGTGCTTTCCATTCTGTAGCTTGCAATAGCACTCATTGCGTCTTTCTTATCTAACATTCAAGTTGCCTCTTGTCGGTTCAACAGCGTTAAATTGGTAATGGTATGAGAATAGATAACCACTAATTCTTATATTTATCAGACCGATGTTTTTCGGATTGACATTACTATTAACCAATGCATCTCGAGCTACCAACAAGATTGATAAAGAATAATTTTATTTACCTTAATGATTAAACAACATCTAAAAATCAATTATTTATAGAGTTATAAAAAAACATAAAATGCGTCACTTATGAGTTTAATTTCGACTTATTTAGCTGTTCTATCGTTTGGTTACATTTGTTACAATTTATTGAACTCGTGAATTGTTCAACCGGTCAATTTAGAAATAGCACTTATGAGTTAGGTGAGCGATGCATAACTTGGAAAGTCGACCTTGTCCCAAAGTTGCTTTCTTAAATCATCTTGATTAGACCAATTCCCTGCTAATACCCACTCAACGAGTGCACTTGCCACGTCTGGATAGGTGACCACTTCGGCCTGTTTTTCACTGAGCCAAGCACGCAAGATAGCCGCATCTAAAAACGTCATGGTTTGAGCTAACCCAAGGGCCTCTAGCGTCGCCACATTGCTCTGTTGTTCGAACTGCCCTTCGAGTGGTTTGAGAAGCAATTTCTTCCCTAAGGTTAAGGCTTCAGATGGCAATTCAAAGCCGCCATTTGCGACCACACCAGAGCACTGATTGAGGTCGAATTGAAAGCCCGCATGACTCAGTGGTTTGAACTCAATATTTTCAACTCGGCTATGCTCAATCACATCCGGGTGGTAACAGACAAAGTTTTGCGAAATGAACTTCATCAGCAGCTCTGAGATCGACTCAAGCTCCTCAAATGGCAAATAGACCAACGTAAAGTCTTGTGCTGTTTTGGTTTGTTGCTCACCAACCAGCGTGTGAACGATAGGCGGCAAAATCGGCTGTTCAAAGTGATACCAGTGCAAGCCAATAGAGTGCTCGGTTGGGGCGAAATGTTGAATCACTGAATGTTCAATCCAGTTGCCCCCTTCTTTGGGTACATCATAACGAAACGCATTCTGGTGGCTTATCCCAATGCATGGCACACCTTGTCTCTTAGCCGCCCATGCAGTGACAGGCTCAAAATCATTAATCACTAAGTCATAAGGCGTAAGATCGATCTGGTTAATCTCACGGAGAAATCGCCAGATGTTGTTCTTCATGAATGTTTTGCCGTATTTGACCTGCCCCTGCTCGCTGTAAAAAGTTAAGCCGCTGCGGGTCTGATAGTTGCCAAACGCTTCCATCGAAAAGTATTTGCTCTCATCTCGCCCAGAGAACAGAAAATCGACATCAATATTTTGCTGACGAAAAGCGACGGCCATTGCTCTCGCTCGAGCGATGTGCCCATTTCCTGTGCCTTGTACGCCATATAAAATTTTCATGCATGTTCCTTTAAGTTTGCCACTTAAACTCGGCAGTGGTTGCCAACAAAATAATTACAGGATGAAGCTGATAGCAAGGCTAGTACAAGCGATGCCCAAAGCTGCGCCAATCAATACATCCGTTAAAAAGTGCACACCGAGCAGGATTCGAGAGCCTGCAATCGCAGTTGCCCACACCAAGCTAAAGAGGTACAAGCTCGGATAGAAATGTCCAATTAAGGTCGCCATAACAAAAGCAGCAGCGGAATGCCCTGAAGGCAGGCTGTATTTATCGGATGGCACAATATGAGAGTGAAGTAGTGAAGAGAATTCAGCTGGTCGACGGCGCTTGAGGGTATTTTTAGCAAACCAGTAAATAGGCAGTTCGATTGCGAAGGCGGTTAAGCCCACCAATAGAAAGTCTCGACCGGTGTTGCTATCGGCCAGCAGTGCAATCAAGGCAATCAAAACATAAAGGTGTCCATCTCCAGTATGAGACACCGCTTTACTGAGCGTTGCATGTTGCCCGCCATAGCGGTTGTTTAAACAGAAAACAGAAAATGCCACATCCCAGCGGACAATAGGTTCGATAGTACGCATACGATCTCCTTAACAATCCTTATTCAGTTAAGGCTCAAGTTATGCTCAACAAATGACAGTTAAGTGACGTTTTGAATGAACTAAAATGAAATTTCCCATGCTTGATAGGCTGGTCAATGGATCAAGTCAGGATGGCGATAGAAGCGACCGATAAAAATAAAGCGACCCAAGGCCGCTTTATTCTTCTATGTTTTCAATTCTTTATATAAGCAAGCAAACGCTACTTCTATCGTGTTAATGGTTATAGCGTTCGCTAATGATAATAGAGCTCGCAAATAATTAAACGCTAAAGGCTATAGCGCTAGTGGCTCGTGCTTTTTAACCAAACCGAAATCCGCCAATATCGCGTAGGCCGCTGGGATCATAAACAATACTAATAAGGTCGAGGCAAATATGCCGAATACGATCGAAATAACCAGTGGCTGGATAACCTGAGCCTGTAAGCTGGTTTCCGTCAACAGCGGTAGCAAACCTGCCGCAGTCGTCATTGAGGTCAAGAATACCGCTCGGAAACGCTCGCGACTGGCTTTCACCACCGAGTCATGCACGCTATCTCCCTCATCGACATGGTGACGAATGTACTGCACCAACAAGATGGAATCATTAACCACAATACCGGCAAGCGACACAAAGCCCATCATGCTTGGCATACTCAAAGAATGGCCAAGTATCCAGTGACCAACGACCACCCCAATAAAAGCGAGTGGAATCGCTAACATCACGACCACAGGCTCTAAATAGCTTCTGAACTGATAGCTAAGAATCGCAAACACGCCGAATAAGCCGAGCAAGAATCCTTTGCCCATCGAAGCGCCAGTCTTGGCTGCATCCTTGGCCTCCCCTTCGAAATCAAAGCGTAAACCCGGGTACTTCTGAATAAGTTTGGCGGCTTCATCTTTTTGGAACTGAGCCAAAATCGCGGATGAACTCGCTTTCTTATTATCAATATCACCAAAAATACTGATGGTTCTCAGCCCATCAATACGCTGAATTCGCACGTAGTTACGCTGGAAATCTAATGTCGCCAACGTTGCTAGCGGGATCTGACTGCCATCTGCGGTAATGATTGGGAAGTTAGCCAGCTGCTGTAAATCACCCGCTTGTTCTTTATCAAGACGAACTTCAATCGAGATATTCTCAACACCGATTTGAATCTCATCCGCTGTCTGACCAAAGAAAGCCGCACGTAATTGGGAAGCGATCATCTGTCCATTCACATTGTAGGTCTCAGCGCCCGGACGCAGCTTCACCAAAATCTCTTCTTTACCCATACGCATGTCATCCAGCACGCCGTGCACGCCATCAAACTGATTAAGGTATTCCTGAATATCCAAAGAAGCCGATTTCAATGCGCTCAGGTCATCATGCTTAGCACGAATCTCAATCGCACGGCCGCCCGGTCCCATGGTCGGTTGCTTGAAAACTAACGAGATAGGATCAGCCAAGTCACCGATGTCTTCTCGCCATGCATCAATAAAGTCATCAATAACCGTGTTACGGCTCTCAGCTCCGCGTAAGTCTAAGCGCACGGTAGCTAAGTGCGGACCAGATTCGTTGGCATCTGCGTTGGCATTAAATTGGCTAGTAATGTGCTCAACCAAGGTGTTGCCTTCTTCGACCTCTTCGCTCCACTGCGCATTTAAACGCTCGGCTGATGCAACAATCTTATCGACCACTATCTCGGTTTGAGACAGTGACGCCCCCGGCGGAAGAATGATACGCGCCTCGGCAATATCGCCATCCAACTCAGGGAACGGTTGGAATTTGACAACACCACCAGCAATCAAGGCGACCGAAAGTAACAACAGCGTAATCACTCCGCCCATAAAGGCATAACGGAAGGTCACGACTTTCTCAACCATGTTCATCAAAGTGGTATTACGAAAGTTCTCGAATTTCTCAAGTAACACAACCTTAAAACGCAGCGCTGGCTTGTCATTCTTTTCTTTATGTAATGAATGAGATAGGTGATTAGGTAGAATCAAGAAGGCTTCAATCAAGCTCAACGACAGCACCAAAATCAAGACTTGAGGAACGGCCTTAAGCACCGCGCCCATCTCACCATCAAGAAACAGTAAACTACCGAAAATACACACCGTGGTTAGGAAAGAAGACAACACTCCGGGAAGCACTTTCTTAACGCCGTTGTACACCGCATCATCGACGCTTTGTCCCCTATCTAAGTGGGAGGCTATCGATTCGGCTATCACGATGGCGTCATCCATCATAATACCGATTGCCATTAACAACCCGACCAGCGACATAATGTTGATCGACAAACCAAGGTTGGCCATTAAGAACAAGCCACCAAGGAAGGCCACTGGCAACCCTGCCGCCACCCAAAATGAATAACGTAAGCTGAAGAACAGCCACATGGTGGCGAACACCAGCACAATACCTTGCCAGCCATTGCTCACCATCATGGTTAGACGATCCCAAAGCACAGAGGAGAGATCGTTGGTCATTTGTAGCGTCACGCCATCAGGGGCAATCGCGCTCTGATCTTCAACGAAACGCGTCACGTTCTCTTTGATTCGTAGCGCATCATCTTCTTTGTTTTTACTGATTTTCAACAGAGCCGATGGCTTGCCATCAAACAACACCTTCTGTTCATCAAGCTCAAAGCGGTCGGTTATTTTTGCAATGTCCCTCAGACGGATCACTGATCCATTAGGCGCAGAACCAACCACGATACTTTCCAGTTCAACTGGTGTAATACGTCTCTCGTCGAAACGAATCAGAAAGTTCTTGTCTGGTGTTTCAACGTTACCGCTCGGCAGTTTTACATTTTGACGGCCAATCTGATCCGCAATATCACCGACGCTCAAACCCAGCTGACGAATGGCTTGGGTATCCAGTTCAACACGGTATTGATGATCAGAGAAACCGCTAACATCGACCAGTGAAACATCATAATCAAGCTTCATGATACGTTTGAGGTCTTCAGCGTAGGCCTTAAGCTCTGGCCACGACGTTTCTGCTGTGATGGCGATATCAACAACCGGTTCATTCCAATCCAATTCTTGAACAACTGGCGATTCAATCTCAGTCGGGAAATCATTGATCGAGTTGATTTGAGTTTGTACATCCACCAGCATTCGGCCGATATCCGCTTTCTCATTCAACTTCAGGATTAGACGTGCGCTACCTTCGATGGCTTCACACTGAGTCTCTTCAATGTTAGCTAAGCCGTCTACTGCATCTTCCATTCGTACACACAAGCTTTCTTCCACTTCTTGTGGTGATGCACCGGGATAAACGATGGCAGCCATAATATAAGGCGGATCATAAGCGGGGAAGGTTTCACGCTTGATGGTTGATAATGAGCTGATACCCATGATCAATAACCCAAGCATCAACAAGTTTGCCGCTGTTGGGTGCCTAGAAAAGAACTTGATCATGACGCACTCTCCTGAGTATCAGGTTCAAGTGCCACTTCTTTTGAGCCCGATTCTTTGAGTAACATGCCTTCAATGGCTGGTAATAAGTCATTGAGAACCAGTTTGTCGCCCGTTTGAAGCTCCCCGTTCACAACCACTTGGTTGTCTCTACGATAAAGCACTTCAACATTCACCATTTTCAGACGAGAGTTATCGTCCATTAGATAAATTTTGTCACCATGTAGCGCTCGTTCAGGCAACACCCAACTTAGATTTGCTACACCTTCAATCTCAGCTTTGACAAACATACCGTTAACCAAAGGCGTCGCGCTGTCTGGTTGCAATTGTGAGTAATCTTGAGCGATCTCGAGAATAATCCCCGCCGTCGCTTGGTTTTCATCAACTGTTTCGCTGATTCTTGCCACCTTCGCTGGCCAACTGAGGTTCAGGTTGCCGCTGTTAAGTTGAATGCTTGCTTTGATTGGCGCTTCATAAGGATTAGGGATTCCTGCAGCATCGCGAGGAAATTGGTTAAAGCTGGAGGCTAAAGTTTGCATATCGTGAATAGAAAGTTGCGCCTCTACTTCCATGACATTAATCCCGTGAGCAATAAACATCTCCTGCTGAAGGTTAACTACTTGATTTTGTTCGATATCAACCTGAGCAATTCTCATTGCTCTTGGCAAAATGATGGTGGTCTTATCGAGAGAGCGCTGCGCCTCTTTTACTTTAGACACGTTGACCTTAATCACCGCTTCCGCAACACGTTTTTCATCTGGCATTAAAGCGATTTGGTTCGCGATATCTAGCACTAGCTTCTGTTGAGATAAAGCACTTTGTTGTTGCAGGTCGACATCCGATTGAGAAGTCAGCCCTTTCTTACGCAGATCTTGTTTACGTTGTAGCTCTTTGTTGCTGATCACTAAGCGATTCTTTTCGATCTTAAGAGTCTGATTCAGGTTGTCTTCTTCTTGATTCAATTTTGCTAATGAGGTTTGGCTTGATTTTAGATCCGCCTCTGCTTGTATCAGCTTCAATTCGTAATCCAATGGATCAACCTTGAGCACGACCGTTCCCGCAGGGATCACCTGACCTTTCTCAAGATCTGGATGGCGATAAACGATCTGTCCTGTCACCTCGGCAATCGCTTTCCATTCGACTTTCGGCACCACTTTGCCAAAACCAACCGCTAACGGTGCTATCAGTTGTTGCTCTAGGCTTACTGTGTCAACTAAGCGAGCTCTATTACCCGCAGGCTTGGTTGGAAGATCCGGCTTCAAGTTAATCGCAACCACAAGGCCAATGACACCAACCGCAAGTGCCGGAAAGAAGAGTAGTTTTTTATTTATTTTCATTATCTTTGGTCCTGCACGGAAGAAGGGCTCGGTGCGTTAATAAAGCCTTCAGTCATCAATTGAATGTTGTGTTCGATTAAACGATTAAGAAATTCTTCATTAATCTCAATCCCATGAATTGCCAATAAAGGCGGCGGAGCGATGAAAGGAAACACCATCAAGCTTACATACGAAATACGGCACAATTTTGGATCCATGTTCTGTTTTAAGATGCCTTGTTCAACCAACTTTTCAAAAATGACATCTTGGGCTGGCTTTGCAACATCGAGGAAAACCTTTTCGAGCAACTCTCTTTGCACTTCAGAGGGAGGCATATTCATCACTTGGGCTATCAAGCGAGGAAACTTCGGCACTTTGACCATCTCTTTGTAGTAAGTCCGCATTAAATCAAGAAAGTTCTCATGACTGCTTTCATCAACGAGTCTCTGCATTTGTAATTGCATAGGGCGTAATGTTTCACGCAGCATCGCCTCAAACAATCCGGCTTTACTGCCAAAGTAATAGCGAATCATCGCAATATTCACACCCGCTCGCTCAGCAACTAAGCGAGTCGATACCTTGTCGTACGGTTGAACCACGAACAGATCTCGAGCGTGCTCAATGAGTAACTGCCGTACATCTAGATTCTGTTGAGGTCGCCCTGCTTTACGCGCTGCCATCACTGAGACCTATCCCTATAATTAATCACACGATTAATTATAGGGATAAATCGACATGGTTGTAGAAGATTAATTACTCACTATTTAATCAAATGATTAATTAATTTAGCCACCCTTTTAATTTTATTGGTGAATCGTTCCATCAAAAAGATTTACTACAAAGTTTTAACCTACACATCAGCCAAACGATAAACTAACCGCCCAGTACAAAACACTCAATCAGCTGATAACACCAGCAAACAACACGCAAGCAGCACAAACCAAAAAAAAACACCGCCAAAGCACGCTGATATTGGATTTTCTTGTTTGACGCTCAGAATAAATTGCGGTAAATATGGTGTTAACAGTTTATTTACGGATATTTGTGTAATGATTTTTTCTTCTTCTCGACTGCTGAAACTTCTCCTTATCGTGAACCAATCGCGCGGGTAAGTTGTGGGTCAAGAACTACACAAATATTAAAACCCGCGCTGAGCGGGTTTTTTTGTAACTGGCACTTTTAAAAGAACATCATTCTTAATAATAATTTGGATAGCAATCGATTCATTATCGATATAAGGAAGCACCCATGAACGATCAAGTGATAATTTTTGACACGACCTTACGTGATGGCGAGCAAGCGTTGGCTGCAAGCTTAACGGTAAAAGAGAAATTACAGATCGCTTATGCACTTGAACGACTGGGTGTAGATGTTATTGAAGCGGGCTTTCCGGTGTCATCACCAGGCGACTTTGAGTCAGTACAAACCATCGCAAAAAATATTAAAGACAGCCGAATCTGTGCACTTTCTCGTGCTGTAGCGAAGGATATCGATGCCGCTGCAGAAGCGTTAAAAGTCGCTGAGCAGTTCCGTATTCACACCTTCATTTCTACATCAACGGTTCACGTGCAAGATAAATTACGCCGTAGCTACGACGATGTTGTCGATATGGCAGTAAAAGCGGTAAAGCATGCGCGCAACTACACAGACGATGTTGAGTTCTCTTGTGAAGATGCAGGTCGTACGCCTATCGATAACCTATGTCGTATGGTTGAAGCGGCAATCAACGCGGGCGCGAAAACCATCAACATTCCAGACACAGTGGGCTACACAGTACCTAACGAGTTTGGTGGCATTATCAAAACGCTATTTGATCGCGTTCCAAACATCGACCAAGCAATCATCTCTGTTCACTGTCACGATGACTTGGGTATGTCGGTTGCTGACTCAATTGCTGCGGTACAAGCCGGTGCTCGTCAAGTTGAAGGTACTATTAACGGTATCGGTGAGCGTGCGGGCAACTGTTCTTTAGAAGAAATCGCAATGATCATCAAAACTCGCCAAGAGTTACTAGGTGTTCATACTGGTTTGAATCATCAAGAGATTCACCGTACCAGTAAGTTGGTTAGCCAGCTTTGCCACATGCCAATTCAAGACAACAAAGCTATCGTCGGTGCAAACGCATTCAGCCACTCTTCAGGTATCCACCAAGATGGCATGCTAAAGAACAAGAACACTTACGAGATCATGACACCTGAGTCTATTGGCTTGAAAAACAAAGCATTGAACCTAACAAGCCGCAGTGGTCGTGCAGCCGTTAAGAGCCACATGGACGCAATGGGCTACAAAGACAATGAGTACAACCTAGATTCATTGTACGAAGACTTTTTGAAACTGGCTGACCGTAAAGGCCAAGTATTCGATTACGACCTAGAAGCACTAATGCACTTCGCAAATCTACGTGACGAAGATGACTTCTATAAACTTAACTACCTAAGCGTACAATCTGGTAGTGTTATGTCTACCACTAGCATCAAGCTGCAATGTGGTGATGAAGAGAAATGCGAAGCGGCTGTCGGTAACGGACCTGTTGATGCTTTATACCAATGTATCTACCGCTTAACGGGTTACGAAATTGCATTGGATAAATTCGACCTTACCGCGAAAGGTGAAGGCGAAGATGGCTTAGGCCAAGCTGATATTATTGCTAACTATAAAGGCCGTAAGTACCACGGTACGGGCGTTTCAACGGATATCGTTGAGGCCTCTGGTCAGGCGCTACTGCACGTTATTAATAGCATTCAACGCGCAGACACCATTGCTGAAATGAAACAGCAAAGAATCGCAACAGTTTAAACACCCAATAACAGAGCCCTAGAGCCGATGTTATTGGCTTTAGGGACAAAATTTAAAACGAGCGAAAGAGCTCAGTAACAAGAATTAAAGGATTAACATGACTGATAAATCATACAAGATTGCCGTACTACCTGGTGATGGCATTGGCCCAGAAGTAATGCAGCAAGCACACAAAGTGCTAGACGCGATTGAAAAGAAGCATGCGATTAGCTTTTCTCGTGAAGAGTATGATGTTGGTGGTATCGCAATTGATAACCACGGCTGTCCACTTCCAGAAGCGACAGTAACAGGCTGTGAAGAATCTGACGCAGTACTATTTGGCTCGGTTGGCGGCCCTAAGTGGGAACACCTTCCACCAAACGATCAACCAGAGCGTGGTGCCCTACTTCCTCTCCGTAAACACTTCCAACTGTTCTGTAACCTACGTCCTGCACAAATCCACAAAGGTCTAGAGTCTTTCTCGCCTTTACGTGCTGACATCTCAGGTAACGGTTTCGACATCGTGGTAGTCCGTGAGCTAACAGGCGGTATCTACTTCGGCCAACCTAAAGGCCGTGAAGGCGAAGGCGCAACGGAAAAAGCATTTGATACCGAGGTTTACCACCGTTACGAGATCGAACGTATTGCCAAGATTGCGTTTGAATCTGCACGTCTACGTAACAAAAACGTTTACTCAATCGATAAAGCAAACGTTCTGCAGAGCTCTATCTTATGGCGTGAAGTGGTTGAAGAGATCGCTAAAGATTACCCAGATGTAACGCTAAACCACATGTACATCGACAACGCGACCATGCAGCTAATCAAAGACCCGTCTCAATTTGACGTAATGCTATGTTCAAACATCTTCGGCGACATCATTTCTGATGAGTGCGCAATGATCACTGGTTCTATGGGTATGCTTCCTTCTGCAAGCTTAAACGAAAGCAACTTCGGTCTATATGAACCAGCAGGAGGCAGTGCACCAGACATCGCAGGTAAGAACATTGCAAACCCAGTCGCGCAAATCCTTTCTGCAGCCCTAATGCTTCGTTACAGCCTAGGCGAAGAAGCGGCAGCACAAGACATCGAAGCAGCGGTTTCTAAAGCACTTTCTGCAGGCGAGCTAACGGCAGACCTTGCTGGCAAAAACCAAGCGCTGACTACCTCTGAAATGGGTGACAAGATCGCTGAGTACATCTTAGCTTCATAAGCTAAAGGCTCCGATTAGAAGCAAGTACATAAGAATAATATCAAGCCAAGTCAGCGTAAACCGCATGACTTGGCTCGAAACAAACACTGGGACTGATGCTCCCAAGGAAGAAAAGCTATGTCGACAAACCAGCACGCAAAAACCTTATACGAAAAAATTTATGACGCTCACGTTGCGGTTGCAGCGAAGGGCGAAACACCAATTCTTTATATCGATCGTCACTTAGTTCACGAAGTAACGTCACCTCAAGCATTTGATGGCTTGCGTGAGAAAGGCCGCAAAGTTCGCCAAGTTGGCAAGACTTTCGCGACCATGGATCACAACGTATCGACACAAACTAAAGACATCAACGCTTCTGGTGAGATGGCTCGTATCCAAATGGAAACGCTATCGAAGAACTGTGAAGAGTTTGGTGTCACGCTTTACGACCTAAACCACAAATACCAAGGTATTGTGCACGTAATGGGCCCTGAGCTAGGTATTACTCTGCCGGGCATGACCATCGTATGTGGTGACTCGCACACGGCTACACACGGTGCATTTGGTTCACTAGCATTCGGTATCGGCACTTCAGAAGTGGAGCACGTTCTAGCTACGCAAACGCTAAAACAAGCTCGCGCTAAAACCATGAAGATCGAAGTAAAAGGCAAGGTTACTCCTGGCATCACTGCAAAAGACATCGTGCTAGCGATCATCGGTAAAACAACGGCTGCTGGCGGTACTGGCTACGTAGTTGAATTCTGTGGTGAGGCAATTACCGACCTTACGATGGAAGGTCGTATGACAGTATGTAACATGGCAATCGAGCTTGGCGCTAAAGCAGGCTTAATCGCTCCAGATGCAACGACATACGAGTACATCAAAGGTCGTAAGTTCTCTCCAGAAGGCGAAGACCTAGAAGCAGCAATCGAATACTGGGATACGTTAAAAACCGATGCTGATGCAGAATTCGATGCAGTTGTTACATTAGAAGCGGCAGACATCAAACCACAAGTCACTTGGGGTACCAACCCAGGTCAGGTTATCTCAGTAGACACACCAATCCCTGCACCAGAAAGCTTCGCAGACCCTGTAGAAAAAGCATCAGCTGAAAAAGCGCTGGCTTACATGGGTCTTGAAGCCGGTAAATCTCTATCTGATTACAACGTAGATAAAGTGTTCGTGGGTTCTTGTACTAACTCTCGTATCGAAGACATGCGTGCAGCAGCAGCGGTAGCGAAAGGCCGTCAAGTAGCAAAACATGTGCAAGCGCTTATCGTTCCGGGCTCTGAGCAAGTAAAAGCTCAAGCTGAAGCTGAAGGTTTGGATGTTATCTTCAAAGAAGCCGGTTTTGAGTGGCGCCTACCAGGTTGTTCTATGTGTCTTGCAATGAACAACGACCGCCTAGGTCCACAAGAGCGCTGCGCTTCTACATCAAACCGTAACTTTGAAGGTCGCCAAGGCCGTGATGGTCGTACGCACCTAGTTAGCCCTGCAATGGCTGCCGCGGCAGCGATCGCTGGTCACTTTGTCGATATTCGTGAACTTTAATTAGAGGATTTAACATGTCAGGTTTTCAACAACACACCGGATTAGTCGTTCCTCTAGATACGGCCAACATCGATACTGATGCGATCATTCCAAAGCAGTTTCTACAGAAAGTAAACCGCATCGGTTTTGGTAAGCACTTGTTCCACGATTGGCGCTTCCTAGACGATGCAGGCCAACAGCCAAACCCTGATTTTGTAATGAACGAAGCTCGCTACCAAGGCGCTTCAATTCTTTTAGCTCGTGAAAACTTCGGTTGTGGTTCATCTCGTGAACACGCACCGTGGGCGCTTGCCGATTACGGTATCCAAGTAATGATCGCACCAAGCTTTGCCGACATTTTCTACGGTAACTCGATCAACAACCAAATGGTGCCAGTTCGATTGACTGAGCAAGAAGTGGATGAGCTATTCCAATTCGTTGAAGCGAATGAAGGTGCAGAAATTACGGTTGATCTAGAAGCAATGAAAGTCAGCGCGAACGGCAAAGAGTACTCGTTTGAAATTGATGAGTTCCGTCGTCACTGCTTACTGAATGGTTTAGATAATATCGGCCTTACACTTCAACATGCCGATAAGATCTCAGAGTTTGAAGCTAAGATTCCTAGCTTCCTAAAATAATGAGACGTTTCTGAATAAATCTAAAGGTTGGCCAAGTGCCAACCTTTTTTATTTGGCTAAGCTTTTAACTTAACTTCATATGTTTATTTAAATGAAGGGCAATGAAAGAAAATGGTAAGCCTTAAGGTCTTAGTAGTCAGTCATCAGGAGAATGCCATGAAACAACTACTTTTTATTGTCAGCCTACTTTTCTCAACCTTAGCTTGGTCTGCGCCTAAGTCCGATCTTTGGCCATACTGGAACCAAAGCGACGAAACCAAACTAGAACAGGTATCTCATCAAGATTGGCAGCAATTCCTCGATAGCTACTTGGTTAAACAGGGGCAAAATACGTTAGTTCGCTATAAAGCAGTGAACACCGCCGATAAAACAAAGCTTAAACAATACATCAAGCAACTCGAACAGGTGAATCCGCTCGACTATTCAAAAGCGGAGCAGTATGCCTATTGGGTTAACCTATACAACGCCGTGACTGTCGATTTGATTCTTGATGCCTACCCGATCAAATCCATAACTAAACTTGGCGGACTATTTAGTTTCGGTCCGTGGGGAGATGATGTGGTAGTCGTTAATGGGAAATCACTGACACTCAATGACATTGAACACCGAATCCTAAGACCAATTTGGCAAGATCCTCGCACGCATTATGCAGTGAACTGTGCCAGCCTAGGTTGCCCTAACTTACAACCTGACGCTTTTACCTCTAAAAATACTGAAGCCTTGCTAGAGCAAGCTGCAACTGAGTTTGTAAGCAGTGACAAAGGCGTGATGGTTACAAACAATAAGCTTCAACTATCATCGATTTACGAATGGTTTGCTGTGGATTTTGGTACGAAGAAACAGCTTATTCAGCACTTAGAACAATATCGAATTGAAGCAGTAACCAATACTCAAAACATCAGTTATGAATACGATTGGTCGCTCAACCAAGCAAACTAGCTCTAAGGCTAAAGTTGATCACTAAAGTAAAAAAGAGGCGAGAGGTTTTTATTAACCTCTAGCCTCTTCTCAATTATTTGACCGTATTTCTACAATTAAAAGCTTGAGCCCGGTTGCTGCAAGAACTCAATCTCTTCGGGAGTCGAAGCTCGCCCTAACACCTCATTACGGTGCGGATAGCGACCAAATCGCTCAATGATAACCTTGTGCTTAAACTCAAAGTCCAGATTATGCTCTAATCCCGTTTGAGAAAAGAGTTCCACGGCTTGTTCATGGACTAACAAAGATTCACTGTGCATATAAGGCATATACAGGAAGCTTTTCTGTTGCTCGTTAAGCTGGTGATCAAAACCACCCGCTACCGCCTCTTGGGCTAGAGCCAACGCCATCGGATCAGCAGAAAATGCTGTCGGACTTTTTCTACCAATATTTCGAGAAAACTGATCAAGTACGATAATCTCAGCCAATCGTCCTTGCGCAGTTTGGCGCCACTCAAATAGCTCGCCTTGAATGGCTGCTTTATGCAATTCAGAAAATCGAGACTCTATCAAAGTGTCAATCTCGGCGCCGCCAGTAAACCAATCTTTAGGCGTCAACTCATCGAACCAAAACTCTAGAACATCCTGATACGTTACCGTCATATAATTCCCTTTAATAAAAAACCGAGTAACTTTGTTATTACTCGGTTTAGTGTTCAATTACTTAAAACCTTTTACTTTCTTTATCAGGTCATAAGCATTCTGAATTTCTTGCGATTTCTCTTTCGCAACATTCATCATCTCAGGCGGTAAGCCCTTCGCCATCAGTTTATCTGGGTGATGTTCATTCATCAGCTTGCGGTAGGCTTTCTTCACCTCTTTACCGTCAGCACTTTCACTCACACCAAGAACCTTATATGCGTCGCCAAGTTGGTTCTGTTGCGAAGCCTGTTGCCAACCTGATGATTGCCCATGACCCTGATGGCCACCAAAGCTTCCACCTTGCTGTTGGAAACGGAACGCAGCTTCTTGCATCTGCAAGCGGCGTTCTAGTTGTGCTGCCGAAAACCCAAGCCCTTGCGCTATTTTATGCAGAACTTGACGTTCACTCGGGTGCAAACTTCCATCCGCAAATGCGGCAGATACCTGAAGCTCTAGAAAGAACTGCAGAAGATCAAAACGACCACCCGATGAGATTTTAACTCGCTCAAGTACGTCGTTCAGAGGGAAGTCGCTCTCTTTGCCGTCACGGAATGCATCTTGCGCTGCTTTACGCTGTTCGCCATGCAGGTTCATACGCTCCATCATGGTAGAAGCGAGTTGAATCTCTTCTGGCGTTACCTGCCCTTTCGCTTTAGCAACGTGCCCCATAACCGCAAAAGCGGATTTAAAAAACTCGTTCTGTCTTTCTGCTTGGCTTGGACCTCGACCAAAACCAGAGCTATTGAAGCCTGATTGGTTCAATCCGCGAGCTTTATCGAATTGGTGTCCTAAAAACAGACCAAAAACTAAACCGAGTGGCCCTCCAAATAAAAAGCCAAAAAACGCGCCCAAAATTTTGCCAAATATTTGCATTATGTGTTCTCTATCTATGAATTTTATCTGAGTAATGCTGTCTGATGATGCTGAATGCTATTATTTCCTTTATCATAAGGAAAATGCTTTATTAATTGGATTGATACTAGATCAACCCTTCATCTAGTGACACAGGATAGTTCAACTTCATGCAATCTTTTTCCCGCACCTTGTTAGCCGCGTCTATAAGTACGGCGTTATACGTGTCGACAACTCAAGCTGAAACAATCACCGATAGTAGTGTGCAGGAAATGCCCTCTATAGATCAATGCTTGATCGAGCCCGCTGCAGAAAACGAGACACAGCTACCCGCTCATGTTGAGTCAGATCGCTTAGAAGCTATCAATGGTAACAAGGCAATATATTCAGGTGACGTAGTCGTTACGCAAGGGAACAAGACCATCGTTGCCGATAACGTAACCCTGCACCAACAAGAAAATATCGTTGTAGCTGAAGGCAACGTAAACTTTAGTGATGGTCAAATCAAATCTATCTCAGACAGAGCGACCAATAATCTGACTACAGATGAAATGACGCTTGAGAACACCGATTACGAATTCCTTTGCGAGCCCGGTCGCGGAGATGCTGTTTATATTGCAAAAACAGGTAAAGCGGTTTATGAGATTGAAGATGGTTCGATTACGTCTTGCCCGATTGGTGATAACGCTTGGCGCCTAAGAGCATCGAGCATCAGTGTCGACCAAGACGAAGAACAAGCCACTTTTTATAATCCACGTTTTGAAATCCAAAGTGTTCCCGTCTTTTACTTACCTTACTTAACAGTACCGGTGGGTGATACACGTAAAACCGGTTTCTTGTACCCAACAGTTTCGTATGGTTCAAGCGATGGTTTTGAAGCTGAAATTCCTGTTTATTGGAACTTAGCACCAGACTACGATTTGGAAACTACCTTCAAGTACATGCAAGAGCGTGGCACTCAACTCAACAGTAAATTCAGATATTTAAGCGATTTTGGTTCCGGTAGTATCGAGTCTGAATATTTACCAGACGATCAAAAGTACACTGATCTAGGCGATCGTTGGGGTTTCCAACTAGAACATTCAGGAATATTCCAACAATCTTGGTTATTCGAAATTGATTACTCTAAAGTCAGTGATATTGACTACTTTTCGGACATGAGCTCAAATATCGGTAACCGTGAAGATGGACAACTGCTTCAAGAAGGGCAAGCAACATACCGTTCTCAAAATTGGGATGCGTCTGTACTTGTTCGAGACTTCCAAGTTCTTACCACCAGCAATAACTTGCCTTATCGTCTAATGCCACAACTCGAGTATAACTACTATGCTCCAGAGGTAATGGATTACCTAGATTTTGACTTAATCAGTCATATATCAATGTTCGATACCGACGCATCAGGCAAACCATCAGCCACTCGTGTTCACGTTGAACCTGGTATTACAATCCCAGTAGGTAACACTTGGGGCACTTGGACAACCGAAGCACGATTACTTGGTACATACTACCAACAGGATCTGAATGACATTGATAGTGAGTATGAAGATTTAGAGGAATCAGTAACACGTGTAATACCTGAGTTTAGAAGCCACGCAGGTATCGTTCTTGAACGTGATACAAAAATTGTAGGTAATTACACTCAAACACTCGAACCTCAAGTTCAGTACCTTTACGTGCCAGAAGAAGATCAAAGCGAAATTGGTCTTTACGATACAACACTACTACAGACTGATTACTATGGCTTATTCAGAAGCCGCAAATACAGTGGTGTAGACCGCATTGCGTCAGCAAATCAAATTAGCTATGGCGCATCGTCTCGTTTCTTCGATGATGAGTATAAAGAGCGCTTAAACATATCTTTTGGTCAAATTTTCTATTTTGATAAAGATACAAAGCAAACTTTAGGCAACGAAGACTCCGCTGACAAAACTAATTATTCATCTTGGGCTATTGAAATGGACTTCAACTACGATGATTACCTTTTCTACCATGGCGGTGTGCAATACGACATTGATTCATCTTCGATGCAACTTGCTAACAGTACCATTGAGTACCGTTTTGCCGGCGGCTATATACAAACCAACTACCGCTACGTTACAGAAGAATATATTGAGGATAATGTAGGCGAAAGTATAAATGTTGGTTCAATAACTAGAGATGGTATCTCACAAGCAGGCTTACTTGGTGCTTACCAGATTTCGCGGAAGTGGAATGCCAGTGCTCAATATTTCTATGATTTAACCACACAAGAAAATCTAGAATGGTTGGCTCGCTTGAACTATAAATCGGATTGTTGGTATATCGGATTTACGTATAGTAACCAGCTGACAAATAACATTAGTGATCCAAATGTCACGCCTGAATATGAAAATAACTTTGGTGTGAATTTCGGTATTATCGGCTTTGGTACTAACTTAGGCTCTGATTCAGGCGCTGTTGGGGATAGCAGTTCTGATAACTCATTGAGCTACGGTCGCCCATTCTTCTTAAACAACTAATTTTCTTTACTGATAAGAAATCAGTAAATTTAAAGGATTACACATGACATTGTGGAAACGCACATTAATTGCTATTGCAGCGACTTGTACTTTATCAACAAGCTTTGCAGCACCGGTTGAGCTAGACAGCGTAAAAGTTATCGTTAACGAAGGCGTTATCTTACAAAGCGACATCGATGCTTCGATGAAGACACTGCGTGCCAACGCAAAAAAAAGCGGTCAAACACTGCCATCGCAAGATGTGCTCAATGAGCAAGTACTAGAAAAACTGATCATCGATACTATTCAAACTCAAGAAGCAGAACGTATCGGTGTTCGTATTGATGATGCTCGACTTGATCAAGCAATTGAAGGTATCGCTAAAGACAACAACCAAACGGTAGAACAACTTACCGCATCGGTTGCTGAAGAAGGCCTTAGCTACAATGCATTTCGAGAGCAAGTAAGAAAAGAGATTGCAGCAAGTGAAGCTCGTAACGCCTTAGTTCGTCGCCGTATCAATATTCTTCCTGCGGAAGTTGATAACCTAGCAGATATCTTAGCGCAAGAGACTAACGCGACCGTTCAATATAAAATTGGCCACATTCAACTGCGCTTTAATGATGACCAAACCAAAGAAGAGTTAGAAGCTCAAGCTACTGAACTGGTTGAAGAACTGAACTCAGGCAAAGATTTCAGCACCATGGCATATACTTACTCTAAGGGTCCTAAAGCGCTGCAAGGTGGTGATTGGGGTTGGATGCGTAAAGAAGAGATGCCAACCATTTTTGCTGACCAGATCAAAATGCAAAATAAAGGCAGCATCATCGGTCCTTTCCGTAGCGGTGTAGGTTTCCACATTCTAAAAATTGAAGATGTGAAAGGCTTAGAAACCGTAGCAGTAACGGAAGTGAATGCTCGTCATATATTGATTAAGCCAACCGTAATCTTGAGTGACGATGGCGCGAAAGAACAACTTGAAGAGATCACGCGCCGCGTAAACACAGGTGAAGCGAGCTTTGGCGACCTTGCACAGCAATACAGCCAAGATCCAGGTTCTGCAGTACAAGATGGTGAGCTAGGCTACCAAACACCAGATTTGTATGTACCAGAATTCAAACACCAAGTAGAAACGCTACCAGAAGGCAAAATCAGTGCGCCATTCAAAACCGTACACGGTTGGCACATTGTTGAAGTACTAGACCGTCGCGAAGTCGACCGTACCGATTCAGCTTTGAAAAACAAAGCTTACCAAATTCTATTTAACCGTAAATTCAACGAAGAAGCTGGTGCTTGGCTACAAGAAGTAAGAGCAAGTGCCTTTGTTGAGATGGTTGAGGACGACCAAGATGACAACAACTAAACGTATTGTCATAACCGCAGGTGAACCAGCAGGGATAGGCCCAGATTTAACTTTGGCTCTATCTCAAGAAAGTTGGCCTCATCAACTCGTGGTTTGTGCTGATAAAACACTGCTATCCGAGCGAGCTAAAATTCTTGGTATCGAAGTCGATCTTCTGGACTACGATGCAAATGCAGCTAAGCAACCGCAACGCGCTGGCACACTGGTAGTGAAACACGTTCCACTTGCTGAAACGGCAGTTGCAGGTCAACTCAATGAGGCTAATGGTCATTACGTATTAAATACTTTAGAAACCGCAGCAATTGGCTGTATGAATGATGAATTTGATGCTATTGTCACCGGCCCCGTTCACAAGGGTGTAATTAACCGAGCTGGCGTTGCTTTTAGCGGCCATACCGAGTTCTTTGCAGAGAAGTCCAATACACCACTGGTGGTGATGATGTTGGCAACTGAAGGGCTGCGTGTTGCGCTAGTAACAACGCACATCCCACTAGCTTATGTATCTCAAGCTGTGACCGAAGACAGATTAGAGCAAATTATTGCTATTCTAAATAAAGACTTGGTTGAAAAATTTGCTATTGAGAAACCAACTATCTATGTGTGTGGCTTGAATCCACATGCTGGTGAAGATGGTTGTTTAGGGCGTGAAGAGATTGAAACTATCACCCCGACGCTAGAAAAAATTCGCCAAAAAGATGGCATCAATTTAGTTGGCCCATTGCCAGCAGACACCATCTTTAATGAAAAATATTTGCAAGATGCAGATGCTGTTTTAGGTATGTATCACGACCAAGTACTCCCGGTATTGAAATACAAAGGGTTTGGTCGCTCAGTGAACATCACGCTTGGCTTACCGTTTATTCGCACATCAGTCGACCACGGTACCGCCTTAGACTTGGCAGGGAAAGGCCAAGCCGATACAGGGAGCTTTAGAACAGCGCTCACGCACGCCATTGAATTAGTAGAGAAAAAGCAATGAGAAATGATGTCCACTTAGGGCACAAAGCGCGTAAACGTTTTGGTCAAAACTTCCTTAACGATCCATACATTATTGATGGCATCGTATCGAGTATTAACCCACTACCAGGTCAAAACTTGGTAGAGATCGGTCCTGGTCTAGGCGCAATTACTGAGCCTGTGGGTAAGCTTGTCGATAAATTTACTGTTATCGAATTGGATAGAGACCTTGCAGAACGTCTTCGTAACCATCCAGATCTTGCGGACAAGCTAACGATCCGTGAAGGCGATGCGATGAAGTTCGATTTCCAAGAACTGGTTAAGCCAAACAATAAGCTACGCATCTTTGGTAACTTGCCATATAACATCTCTACACCATTGATGTTCCACCTTTTTGAATTCCATAAAGACGTGCAAGACATGCACTTTATGCTTCAAAAAGAAGTGGTTAACCGTCTAGCTGCTGGCCCTGGCAGTAAAGCTTACGGTCGTCTTACTGTAATGGCTCAATACTACTGTAAAGTAACGCCTGTGTTAGAAGTTCCACCAACGGCCTTCGTTCCGCCACCGAAAGTAGACTCAGCAGTCGTGCGCCTACAGCCATACGAAGTGCTGCCTTATCCGGCAAAAGATCTGAAATGGCTAGATCGCGTCTGTCGTGAAGGCTTTAACCAACGTCGTAAAACAGTTCGTAACTGCTACAAGAGCTTAATCGATAAGGAAGTGCTTGAAGAGCTAGGTATCAACCCAAGCATGCGTCCTGAGAACTTAACGCTCGAGCAGTTTGTCGACATGGCAAACTGGTTGTACGACAGTCATAACGCTGACAAATAAATAAAAAAGGCTCCTACACTTCGGTTAGGAGCCTTTTTTATGTAATACTTTAATTACATTAAGTATATCAACAACAAAAGGTGCGAATATGGATATATCTACGCCTTGTATCAAATGCCAGGTTCACTCTAAGTACATAGAAGAACAATCTGAGCCAACGAAGAATCGTTATGTCTTCGCCTACATTATTACCATCAAAAATCTAAGTAAAACAACGGTGCAACTTATGTCTCGCCGCTGGTTAATTACCGACTCTAACGGCAAGCAGCTCACCATTGAGGGTGATGGTGTAGTTGGCCAACAACCCGTGATTGAAGCCAACGACGAGTACACCTACACAAGTGGTACGGTCATCGAAACCCCTGTTGGCGTTATGCAAGGTCACTATGTGATGACCGATAACAAGGGCATTGATTTTATTACCGAAGTTGACCCATTCAGACTCGCAATCCCTAATATTCTTAATTAGCCGTACATCCGTATCTACAGGAAATTATTGTGTCGAATTACATTGTCGGAGACATCCAAGGGTGCTTCGACGAACTTCAAGGACTACTTGAAAAAATTAACTTTGATAAACACCAAGATACTTTATGGGTCGCCGGAGACTTAGTTGCTCGAGGCCCTAAATCATTGGAGACGTTACGCTTTATTCGTAACCTTGGTGACGCAGCTAAGGTTGTATTAGGCAACCACGACTTACATCTTCTGGCGGTGTCCTTAGGACTATTTCCAGCGAAACCAAAAGATAAGACTCAAGCGATTCTTGATGCTGAAGATCGTGAACTGCTAATCGAATGGTTAAGACAACAGCCTTTGCTTCAAGAACACCCAGAGTTCGTGATGTGCCATGCGGGTATCTCACCGCAGTGGAATCTAGAAAGAGCACGTGTTGAAAATCGAGAGATCGTATCCTTGTTAAAGTCCGATAAATGGCAATGGCTAATCGAAAACATGTACAGCAACGCGCCTGATTTATGGCATCAGGATTTACATGATATTGAGCGCTATCGCTATGCGATCAATAGCCTGACAAGAATGCGTTTCTGTTTTGAAGATGGCCGTCTCGACATGGCATGTAAGCTACCACCGAATGAGATTACCGATGAACCATTAGTGCCATGGTTTGACCTTCCGCAACGCATAAAGCTCGATAAAACCGTTGTTTTTGGACACTGGGCTGCGCTTGAAGGCTATAACGGAAAAGACGTAATTGGACTTGATACTGGATGCGTCTGGGGAGGTGAATTGACAATTCTTCGCTGGGAAGATAAACAGTTTTTCACTCAGAAAGCGCTATAAAGATACGAGAAACTTGCGCTACCTTGGTAGGGTAACGCAAGCATTTTTCAGAGACTAGCTATTGATAACCACAGTTAACGCTCGAGAATCACAAACTCCATGTTGTGTTTGTTTTTCTCGTCAGCTTGATAGCTCTCGTTAAAGCTCTGCTTCCAACCTTCACCCCAGTCAGGAAATTGTGTATCTCCATCGACGGCGAAATCGATGTAAGTCAGATACAACTTGTCCGCTTTAGGTAAGCAGCTCTCATAAATAGAGCCGCCACCAATGATCATCACCTCTTCAACATCACTGAGTAGCTCTAGAGCCTGTTCAATAGAAGTTACCGTCGTTACACCTTCAATCTTTAAACTCTCATCACGGCTGATTACGACATTCAACCGACCCGGCAAAGGGCGTCCAATAGAATCGTAGGTCTTACGTCCCATCACGACTGGTTTACCCATAGTCGAGCGTTTAAACCATGCAAAATCCGCAGGTAAATGCCAAGGCATCTGATTGTCTTTACCAATTATACGGTTGTTTGCCATTGCCGCTATCATGCTGATGATCATAAATCGAAAGTCCTGTCCCTAAAAAGAAAATTAACGCTAAACGATAGGTCTACGGCGATAGAATAACAGCCCTGGCACAGCTAAGCCAACCGCCAACCCTGCGATAATGAACATCGATTTTAAAAAGTTCTCCATCAACATTGCCAACAACTCAGGCGTGTAGCCTGCCCTGTTAATCTCCACCATCGCAATCATCGCCTTGAAGGCGAACACACCTGGCACCATAGGAATTAGAGCTGCAACCGTAAACACCTTCGGATGTGCTAACAGTTTATGTGACCAATGAACCCCTATCATACCAACCACGGTTGCGGCGAAGAACGTCGCCCATTCGATTGGAATACCAAAGTGCATCATCAGATACCGGCTACCATGACCGATAGAACCACCGAGTGCACAATAAATTAAAGCACGTTGCGGAACGTTAAACACCAATGCAAACCCAACCGCAGGAATAGCGGCGAAAAACATATCGTTGAGCAGACCTAAAAACAGTTCGAAAATACTCATTAGCTTGCCCACCCCCAAACATCTGATAGACTCATCGCCGCGACAATGCCCAAGCTCGTCGCCAGAGTTAATAAGCTGGCCATGGTAAAGCGCGCTAACCCCATATTAATATGGCCTTTAAGCATATCAGCGACGGAGTTAATCAGAGGAAAACCAGGTACTAACATTAATACAGATGAAGCCATCACGATCGTGGGTTGGCCGCCAATATTGTAAAGTACGGCTTGAGCTGAAATGGTCGTGGTAACGAATGCTGTGATAGCAAAGTTTAATAGCGGATTGAAATGGCGGTGCCCAATCTCTTGCCTGACGATCATACCGCAAGCTGAAGCAATAAAAGTCATCATGAAGACTTGCCAGTCTCCGCCCGCAAGGTGGCTAAAAGAGGCGCACGACAACCCTATCATCACAACCACTAACCAACGGTTGTAGCGCTCGGGGCTGATGTTTTGAATCTTTTTATACGCCAAATCATAATCGAGAATTCCCTTCTCCATCATGATGCAAATGCGTTGAATGTCGGTGATAACCTGCATGTTAATGCCACGATCAGCACAACTTCGAGTAGTGGTAATACAGTGATCATCCATTACGGTAGTTACAACAAGCGCATTGGCTGACAGTGCGACTTCAACCTCATTCACCCCACAAGCAATACCGATGCGACGCATGATATCGCCGACCAGTGTGCTCTCTGCCCCGTGCGCCAATAACATTTGTCCTGATTGAGCGACGAGTCTTGAGATCGCTCTTTGCTTTGATGCCATGATTTCCTTCCCATAGGCGTTAATTATCTAAAGATAAATTTTGCATAAAAAACAGTAAGACGTCATGATTTAGATACAAAAAAACCGCAATTTTCATTGCGGTTTAATAAAACTATCAGTGTACTCGTAAGAAGCGACCGATGCGTTATGAGAAACTAAGAGGATTAGTCACGAACATAGATAACATGGCCGTCATCCTCTTCGTCATCCCAATCGTCCCAATCGTCGTCATCTTCAGTAACGACATTCTTACCGCTCATCGCATCTTTATGGTAGTCATCCCACATAAAGTCTACTTTTTCTTCTTCTTCAACTTCTACAACTTCACGAGGTAGGTTTTCCATAAACTCACCTAGTTTGAAGCAAAGATCTTTGGTGCCGATTTTATTCACAGCAGAGATCTTGAAGTACTCGCCTTCCCAGCCCAAAGCATCGATGATTTCTTGAATCTTTTCGTCTGCTTCGTCTTCTGGCATTAGGTCAACTTTATTGAACACTAACCAGCGAGGTTTTTGTGAAACTTTTTCACTGTATTGCTCAAGCTCATCGATGATCGTTAGTGCATTCTGAATAGGATCAGATTGATCGATCGGCATAATGTCGATCATATGCAGAAGAACACGACAACGCTCAAGGTGCTTAAGGAATCGGATACCAAGGCCAGCGCCATCAGCTGCGCCTTCGATTAGTCCTGGGATATCGGCAACAACGAAGCTCTTTTCAGGGACAACACTTACCACACCCAAGCTTGGGATCAAAGTAGTGAACGGGTAATCAGCCACTTTTGGTTTCGCAGCAGATACTGAACGAATAAAAGTAGATTTACCTGCGTTTGGTAGGCCAAGCATACCAACGTCAGCTAATAGAAGAAGCTCTAAACGCAGTTCACGAACTTCGCCTTTAGTACCCATTGTCTTTTGACGAGGAGCGCGGTTAACAGACGATTTAAAACGCGTGTTACCAAGACCGTGCCAACCACCTTTACCAACCATTACTTTCTTGCCGTGTTCAACAACTTCAGCAACGATTTCGTTGGTGTGGATATCAACTGCACGCGTACCAACTGGTACTTTCAGCGTAATGTCTTTACCACGTTTACCAGTACAGTTACCGCCGCGACCATTCTCGCCACGCTCTGCATTGTAAAAACGTTGGAAACGGTAATCGATCAGTGTGTTTAAGTTCTCATCCGCTTGGATGTAAACATCACCGCCGTCACCACCGTCGCCGCCATCAGGACCACCTTTAGCGACGAATTTTTCGCGCCAAAAGCTAACTGTACCATTACCGCCATCACCGGCTTCTATTTTTACTACCGCTTCATCAACGAATTTCATTTTTTAACTCCGCACTTACGTTGCGTTACCACTCATCAAGGAGTGATATAAATTCTAGCAGATCCGTGTTTAGATCGATCACCTAAGATCTAGGCCGACCTGCAACCAAGGAACAAATAAGGAGAGGTTCTTTGCTTCTTATTTCTTAAAAACTAATCTGTTTATCAAAAAATAAAACGGCTTCTCAAAACCAAAACAAGAGCGTCTGCTTTTTTATTCTTGCTATAAATAAAAAACCCTGCCGAATCGGCAGGGCTTTTGAATTCAGCTTGAAAGCTAATAAAATAATCTAGTTAAAGATTAAATTACTCAGCTTCGATGCTTACAAACTTACGGTTTTTAGGACCTTTAACAGCAAATTTCACTTTACCTTCAGTAAGAGCGAAAAGAGTGTGGTCTTTACCGATGCCAACGTTTGTGCCAGCGTGGAACTTAGTACCACGTTGACGAACGATGATGTTACCTGCAAGAACAGATTCACCACCAAAACGCTTAACACCAAGACGTTTGCTTTCTGAATCGCGGCCGTTATTAGTAGAACCGCCAGCTTTTTTATGTGCCATTGTTAAACTCTCCTAATACTTAAGCGTTAATGCCAGTGATTTTCACTTCAGTGAACCACTGACGGTGACCAGCTTGCTTACGCGAGTGCTTACGACGACGGAACTTAACGATTTTTACTTTATCGCCACGACCGTGTTGTACTACTTCTGCAGTAACCTTGCCACCTTCAACAAGAGGTGCACCAACAGCGATTTCTTCGCCGTTAGCAACAAGAAGAACTTTATCAAATTCAACAGTTGCACCAGTTTCAACGTCTAATTTCTCTAAACGAAGTGTTTGACCTTCGCTTACTCGGTGTTGTTTGCCACCAGATTGGAAAACAGCGTACATATTTTACTCCGCTTTTTCCGCACAGCCTATGGTTGTTAATTGTACAACTCGGGTGTGCGCTAAACTAATCAATAGGGCGCAGATTCTACGGGAATCATGGCGCTATGACAAGCCATATTTTTAAAAAATTGGCGAAAACCTGTTCGCCAAAGAAAAGTGCGGCAATCATGCCCTTTAGCGATGTATTAATCAACGTTTTTTAGTGTATTATTCAACAATTAAATACAACGTATAAGCCTTACAGGGTCTAACTTCAGCCGGATGAACAATGGATTTTAAAGCTATCCAAACGCTTACTGCCAATGATATGGCAAAAGTGAATGAAACAATTCAAGCCCAACTTAATTCTGACGTAAGTTTAATCAACCAGCTTGGTTTTTATATCGTTAGCGGTGGTGGCAAACGCCTACGCCCTTTGCTTGCTCTTTTATCTGCTCGCGCACTTGGATATCAAGGTGAAGCTCATATCACCTCTGCAGCCTTTATCGAGTTTATTCACACCGCAACCCTGCTTCACGACGATGTTGTCGATGAATCAGACATGAGACGCGGTAAAGCGACGGCCAATGCCGCTTTTGGTAATGCCGCTAGCGTTTTGGTGGGTGACTTTATCTACACACGCTCATTCCAAATGATGACAACGCTAGGATCTTTAAAGATCCTTGAGCTAATGAGTGAAGCGGTAAACGTGATTGCCGAGGGTGAAGTTCAACAATTAATGAACTGCAATAACCCAGACACCACAGAAGAAAGCTACATGCAGGTGATCTACTCTAAGACTGCTCGTTTGTTCGAAGCTGCGACCCAAATCGGTGCGATTCTTACTGAGTCATCACCAGAGATCGAAACAGCAATGCAGAACTATGGTAAATACCTAGGCACCGCTTTCCAACTGATTGACGATGTGATGGATTACACTGCAGATGGTAAAGAGATGGGTAAAAACGTTGGTGACGATCTAGCCGAAGGCAAACCAACACTGCCTCTACTTTACGCAATGCATAATGGCTCTCCTGAACAAGCAAGCATGATTCGTGAAGCGATTGAGAAAGCGAACGGCATGGAACGTCTTGACGATATTATGGCTGTAATGAAAGAGACAGGCTCTTTAGAGTACACAACAAATAAAGCCTACGAAGAGGCCGATAAAGCCATCGCTGAGCTTTCTGTACTTCCTGACTCAGAATATAAGCAAGCGCTAACCACGCTCGCACACTTAGCTGTTAAACGCAGTAAGTAAGCAGGTTAATAGACAACTCGCTTCTAGCTTCTAGCTTCTATATAAATAACAAAAAGAGCCTCAGGGCTCTTTTTTTTGGTTTTCAACAAATATTTGTAGGTGAGCCAAATTCAATATCGACTGGCTTCTAATGATAACGGCAGTTGTGCTTCAAGCTCTTCCATTGGCACCGCGTACTGCTCTTGCCCGTTGTAAGTCTCTACTAGCGCGTACTGCTCTTGCTCATCAATTACCAATACTTTTCCTAAGTGCCCCAAATATTCGACATTCATACCCTTCTGAACAGTAGCCATAACATTTACCTTCACATTAATTGTAAAGCTAAATACGAGTAGCTTGAACTTCAGGATCAAAAAAGCCGATCATAATGACCGGCCCTTATTAATTAGCTTAAGTCTGAGTTAAATAGCGTTTCGCTTATTTAGCGAATTCAACACCAATCTCGATGTCACCATTTAGCGTTTCAAGCATGCTATCTAAAGCGTTACGTTCGAAGTCACTTAGCTCACCGTAGCTAAGGATCGCTTCAGCGCCCTCTTTGCCTAGTTTAACTGGCTGTGCGAAGAATGGAGCGTGCTCGCCTTCACCTTCAACGTATGCACATTCAATCACGTTTTCTTCACCTTGAAGTGCTTTAACTAGTGCAAGACCGAAACGACAAGCCGCTTGACCCATAGACAGTGTCGCACTGCCGCCGCCAGCTTTAGCTTCTACTACTTCAGTACCTGCATTTTGGATGCGAGTCGTTAGCGCTGCAATTTCTTCATCAGTGAACTCTACGCCTTCAACTTGAGAAAGTAGAGGAAGAATCGTTACGCCTGAGTGACCACCGATAACAGGAACACGGATGTCGCCTGGATCTTTGTCTTTTAGTTCAGCAACGAACGTTTCAGAACGAATCACATCAAGAGTCGTAATACCGAATAGACGACGCTTGTCGTAAACGCCCGCTTTCTTCAGTACTTCAGCCGCGATTGGCACTGTTGTGTTTACTGGGTTAGTAATGATACCAACACAAGCAGTCGGACAAGTAACTGCGATTTTCTCTGCAAGAGACTTAACAATGCCAGCGTTCACATTGAAAAGATCCGCACGATCCATACCAGGCTTACGAGCAACACCCGCTGAAATAAGTACAACATCCGCACCTTCTAGTGCTGGTGTTGGATCTTCACCCGCGTAACCTTTGATCGAAACAGGCGTTGGGATATGGCTAAGATCGGCAGCAACACCCGGTGTTACCGGAGCGATGTCGTAAAGTGCAAGATCTGAACCAGCAGGTAGGCGGTTCTTAAGTAGTAGGGCTAGGGCTTGACCGATGCCACCAGCGGCACCAATAACAGCTACTTTCATTGTTATTCTCCTTGAGAGCTTTCTCTTATAGATTCTTTGTAGGGTAATTCTTGAGCTAAATCTAAGTTAAAAAACTATATTAATCACAAAGTGATTACAATCAATTAACGCTAGCTTTGCGACTTCGCGCAAGTCAATAAAACCGTGCTACACAGCAAGTTCGCATTATGGCGATAATCGACTGAAATAACAAAATAAGTCGTCGCAAATAACACATTATTCTATTAAATATTTACAGTGATATGACTAACAAATTACAGGGATGTTTTGGCTAAAATTGAATATGTATGCGAAAATATGCAAACATCTTTGTTAATGAATAAGAATGACATATGCGCAATACAGAAAAGCAAGACAACTTAGTTCGTGCATTTAAAGCCTTACTAAAAGAAGAACGTTTTGGCTCACAAGGCGAAATTGTGGATGCCCTAAAACACGAAGGTTTTGAAAGCATCAACCAGTCTAAAGTCTCGCGTATGTTAACCAAGTTTGGTGCCGTTCGAACTCGTAACGCAAAAATGGAGATGGTTTACTGTCTTCCTGCTGAGCTAGGTGTTCCGACCGTTTCTAGCTCTCTAAGAGAATTAGTACTAGATATTGACCACAACAATGCATTGGTGGTGATACACACAGGTCCTGGTGCGGCGCAGCTGATTGCTCGTTTATTAGACTCACTAGGTAAGTCGGAAGGTATACTGGGCGTAGTCGCAGGTGATGATACTATCTTCATTACCCCAACGTTATCGGTTACCACTAAGCAACTGTTTGATTCAGTGTGTGAACTGTTTGAATACGCAGGATAATTGATCGCTGTTTCATAACTATCAGCCTTATTAATGGATCACGAGTATCTATTTGCTTCGTGATCCAAATCACATCCTAGAATATCCATACCTCCCTTCCAAAATCACACTAAACCATTGATTTTAAAAAACTCAGTAGCAAATCAAACACGAGATCAAGACATCATTTGTTAGATTTTTTAGCTATATCTTTTAACATTCGAGTAATTTTCTGCCAATTTTTGATATTATTCAGCCACTTTTTCATCACATGGATTGAAAAAGGTGCCGTTTCCAAATAGGAAACTCCTGAAGCAACTACACTTGTTTCAGGGTTAATAATGAATAAAGGAAGGGAAATTCATGGCATTTACCAAACTTATTAAAGTTGGTGCTATTGCAGCTGCTGTAATGGGCGCTGGCGCTGTTAACGCTCAAGAGTTCATCACGATTGGTACTGGTTCAGTTACGGGTGTTTACTACCCAACTGGTGGTGCGATTTGTAAGCTAGTGAACAAGGGCCGCAAAGACCACAACATTCGTTGTTCTGTAGAGTCTACTGGTGGTTCAATCTACAACGTTAACACCATCCGTGCTGGTGAACTAGATTTCGGTGTTGTTCAATCGGACTGGCAATACCACGGCTACAACGGTACAAGTAAGTTCAAAGATCAGGGCGAATACAAGAAACTTCGCGCGATGTTCTCTCTACATACAGAACCGTTCAACATCATCGCTCGTACTGATGCTGGCATCAACAATGTGTCTGACCTAGCAGGTAAGCGTGTAAACATTGGTAACCCAGGTTCTGGTGACCGTGCAACGATGGGTGTTGTAATGGACGCTATGGGCTGGACTAACGACAGCTTCAAGCTTGCTTCTGAACTTAAAGGTTCTGAGCGTTCACAAGCACTTTGTGATAACAAGATTGATGCATTCATCTACATGGTTGGTCACCCGAACGGATCAATCAAAGAAGCAACAACGTCTTGTGATGCAAAACTGGTTTCAGCAACAGGTCCACAGATCGACAAGATCGTAGCTGAAAACCCATACTACGCTTACAGCACAGTTCCTGCTGGTATGTACCGTGGTACTGACGCTGACGTAAACAGCTTCGGTGTTGCAGCTACTATGGTAACAACTTCAGACGTTTCTGAAGAAGTTGCATACAACGTTGCTAAGGCAGTATTTGAAAACTTTGACACTTTCAAACGCCTACACCCAGCATTTGCTAACCTGAAAAAAGAAGACATGGTTAAAGCGGGTATCTCTATCCCTCTTCACCCAGGCGCAGCAAAATACTACAAAGAAGTGGGCCTTCTAAAGTAACTCTACTTTAAGCCTACTACACCAATAAGGAGGCTAGCCCTCCTTATTGGCTTTTCACGTTTTATAAAAATAATTTAAGTGAAAAGAACAGCCCTTTAAGTTTCTCCAATTTGGAGGACTTACCTTCGTATCAAGCCTAAGACAAAGACGAGCAAAAAACGCATTTCCCTATCCATTCACTACACTAGATAGGAAAGAAATAACGTCTCGTTGTTCGTAAGAAAGGCAGACCATCAATAATAAGGATAAAGTACATGACGCAGACAACATCACCGTCTCCAGATGTGCAAGAAATGGTGGCACAATCAGACACTGGTGCGCGTAGCCCTCGCGGTATCCAAGGCCGTATTTTATGGTTTGTGCCTCTATGTTGGTCACTGTTCCAACTTTGGTATGCATCTCCGCTGCCGTTCATTTTTAACTTCGGAATTTTAAACGATACCGAAGCTCGAGCAATTCACCTTACCTTTGCTATTTTCCTAGCATTTACCGCTTATCCAGCTATGAAGAACTCGCCGCGGGACCATATCCCGGCAGTCGACTGGGTATTAGCGCTTGTAGGTAGTTTTTCAGCTTCTTATATCTATATTTTCTACACTGAACTTGCTGAGCGATCGGGCGCACCAACAACATTCGATATTGTTGCGGCTGTATTCGGTATGGTTTTACTGCTTGAAGCAACACGACGCGCTTTGGGTCCACCTCTTATGGTTGTGGCAGCAGTATTCCTACTTTATACCTTTGGCGGCCCTCACATGCCGGACGTTATTGCCCACAAAGGTGCGAGCCTGAACAAGGCAATGTCGCATCTGTGGCTAACAACTGAAGGTGTATTCGGTGTGGCACTTGGCGTATCAACGTCATTCGTATTCTTGTTTGTACTGTTTGGTGCAATGCTAGAACGTGCTGGCGCCGGTGCTTACTTTATTAAAGTTGCATTCTCTCTGCTTGGTCACATGAAGGGCGGCCCAGCGAAAGCAGCCGTTGTCGCATCAGGTCTGTCTGGTTTGGTATCAGGTTCATCTATCGCGAACGTGGTAACCACGGGTACCTTTACTATCCCGCTAATGAAGCGTGTCGGTTTCCCAGGTACTAAAGCAGGTGCGGTAGAAGTCGCGGCTTCAACGAATGGTCAATTAACACCACCTATCATGGGTGCAGCAGCCTTCTTGATGGTTGAGTATGTGGGTATTTCTTACGTAGAAGTAATCAAAGCAGCACTATTGCCCGCTCTAATCTCTTACATCGCTCTGATTTACATCGTTCACTTAGAAGCATGTAAAGCAGGCATGACTGGTTTACCTCGCCGTCACACACCGACACTTGTACAAAGCCTACTTTCCTTCACGGGTACCATTCTTGGGCTATGTGTGATTAGCGCTGCGGTTTATTACGGTGTAGGTTGGACAAAAGATGTCTTTGGCGATGCAGCGACACCAATCGTGACAGTAGCGCTATTGATCGCTTATGTTGCCCTCGTTCGCGTATCAGCAAAGTACGCCGCTGAAGGCGGCATGGAAATCGATGCTGAGCTTACTGAGGTTCCAGACCCAGGCCCAACGATTAAATCAGGTCTTCACTTCTTACTACCAATTGTCGTACTAGTATGGTGTCTAACCGTTGAGCGCTTCTCTCCTGGTCTATCTGCATTTTGGGCAACAGTTTTCATGATCTTCATTTTGATCACTCAGCGTCCTTTGATGACTCTGATGAACAAATCGAACGATCTTGCAGAACAAACTAAAGCGGGCTTCGTTGACCTCGCAGAGAGCTTGGTTTCAGGCGCACGTAACATGATCGGTATCGGCGTAGCGACAGCGGCTGCTGGTACCGTTGTAGGTGTAGTAACTCTGACCGGTATCGGCCTTGTTATGACCGATTTCGTTGAATTTATCTCAGGCGGTAGCATCATTCTTATGCTGTTGTTTACCGCGGTAATCAGCTTAATCTTAGGTATGGGCTTACCAACCACAGCGAACTACATTGTTGTTTCAACCTTGATGGCTCCGGTCATTGTTACCCTGGGCGCAGCACACGGCCTAATCATTCCATTGATTGCGGTTCACCTGTTTGTGTTCTACTTCGGTATTCTTGCGGATGATACACCTCCAGTAGGTTTGGCAGCCTTTGCTGCCGCCGCGATTGCGAAATCAGACCCAATTCGCACTGGTATTCAAGGATTTACCTACGATATCCGGACCGCGATATTGCCATTCATGTTTATTTTCAACACCCAACTACTGTTAATGGGGATTGATTCTTGGTGGCACTTAGCGCTGACTATCTTCTCCTCTGTTACTGCAGTACTTATCTTTGCAGCAGCAACACAAGGATGGTGGTTTACTAAGAACAAGTGGTGGGAAACATTACTGCTGTTGATTCTAACCTTCTCTTTCTTCCGCCCTGGTTTCTGGTGGGACATGATCTATCCAGAGAAAGTTCTTTCACCAGGAGTTGAGATCGCTCAAATCACAGAGAATCTATCTGTGGGACAATCACTTGAATTGAGAGTAGGTGGTGAAAACTTAGAAGGTAACTATTCTGAGAAGACAGTTCGCCTTCCGTTTGAAGATTCTGCAACAACAAGTGAAGACCGTATTGCTTCAATGGGCTTAATGCTGACACAAGCTGACGACAAAATGATTGTTGATATGGTTGAGTTCGGTAGCCCTGCAGAAGCCGCTGGTATTGACTTTGATTGGGAAATTAAATCCGTTATCCAAGATGCAGATCGACCAATGAAAGAGTGGGTGTTCTTGCCTGCCCTACTGATTTTGATTGGTTTAGCAATGAACCAAAGAAGGCGTGCTCGTAAGGATGAGATTAGCGCGTAATGGATAGAGCCAAGTAGCGCTCTACTCTATTTGGCTTTTTTACTACATGGAAAAGATAATTACAGCGTTTGGTGTTTACTTAGCGCTGCTCAAAAAGAGACGAATACATGTATAGACAGATCCTTGTTCCCGTAGATCTTAACGACAAAGGCTTTTCAGACAAAGCTGTCGAGCTAGCTGTATGGCACGCAAAACACAGCAATGCTGAGATCCATATTCTGAACGTACTACCTGGCATTCACATGTCGATGGTTGCGTCTTACTTCCCAAAAGATGCGGCGAACCAAATGAAGCTCGATGTTAAAAATCAGCTGAAAGAGTTTGCCGATAAGCACATCGATGATGAAGTGGTGTATAAGGTTCATGTTGCCGAAGGCAAAACCTACACAACGATCCTAGATTACGCTGAAAAACTTGGTGCCGACCTTATCGTCATGCCTAGCCACAAGCGTTCAAAAATCGACAAAGTTGTACTTGGCTCGGTTGCAAGCAAAGTAGTACAGAACTCACCAATCAATGTATTGGTGGTTAAACCGCAAGGTTAAGTCATTTAATCGACACACAATCTAAAAAGGTTGGCCTACAGGCCAACCTTTTTTGTTTTGCGTTCGCACCATTTAATTCTTTAATCAACTCACTAAGTTCTGCGGATTACCCTCAACAAACCCATCAATATTATCGATTAAGATATCAGACAGTTTTTGAATCGAGCTGTCGCTGCCCCACGCCACATGTGGAGTGAGTAATAAGTTCGGTAAGTGGCTATTAGCCAATAGTGGATTTGAGTTGTCGGCTGGCTCTTGTGTAAACACATCCATACCTGCGCCTGCAATCTCATGTTTTTTCAAAGCCTCAACTAGGGCTTGTTCATCTACTAGACCTCCGCGCCCGGCATTAATTAATACCGCGCTCGATTTCATCATTGTGAGCTCTCGCTCTGAAATCAGATTTTGGGTCGCATCAGTCAATGGGCAATGTAGACTGATCGCATCCGCTTGCTTCAATACCGTATCAAAAGGTAGATACCCTTCTCGACAAGACTCTGCTCCTTTTCGCTCGGCAAACATCACCTTCATACCAATCGCTTTGGCTAACATTGCGGTGGCTTGACCTAAGCTGCCACTCCCCATCAACCCCAGTGTGCTGCCAGCCACATCTTGAATCGGATGAGTAAAGAAGCAGAACTGCTTGTCCTTTTGCCACTCGCCCGCCTCAATGTCTTTATGATAACCAACAAGGTTTCGTTTAAGTGCAAACAGCATTGCGATGACATGTTCAGGAACCGATTGAATCGCATAGCCTTGCACGTTTGTCACTGCAATGTTTTTAGATTTGCAGTATTCCACATCGACATTATTGACACCGGTCGCTGAAACCGCGATCAACTTGAGTTTTTTCGCACCAGCGAGATTCGACTCATTGAGCACTACCTTGTTAGTGATCACCACATCAGCTTCTTCAACTCGCTCTGATACTTGCTCAGGAGCTGTGAAATCATACTCTACCCATTCATGCTCAAAGCTCAGAGGCTTTAAATGAATTTGAGATGGGATAGTCGCTCTATCGAGAAACACAACATTCAGCGTTGGCATTCTTCTTCCTTGGTTAGATCTATGAATCAGTCCATTCTAAGCTTTTAGCTTACTGTAGTCTGGAAGCTCAAGCGCAATTTCAAAGTGCTGTTCGATTTGTGGGGATGCTTGAGGATAAAAGTCACAGGGAACAAAGGCTTTAAACAACTGATTATTCGCTGGATGATAAAAGCTCAGCTCACACGCATGCAAAGCCAACCTATCACTGTATTCAAATGCTTCTGATGTTGCGTAAAACTCATCGCCCACAATCGGTGCGCCTATTTCCATGCAATGCACTCTCAATTGGTGAGAACGCCCGGTAATTGGCAGTAACTTAAGTAAAGTCGTTTGGAGTTCTTGCTGTTCTACCACATAACGAGTCTGTGATGATTTACCATCCTCGAAACTCACTTTTTGCTTCGGCCGGTTTGGCCAATCGCAAATAAGAGGGAGGTCAATCAAACCTTCTGCTTCTTCTACTGAACCCCATACTCGGGCGTAATAGAGTTTGTGTGTCCGTCGATATTGAAATTGCTTCTTCAAATGACGCTCAGCTTGTTTGTGTTTAGCGAGCAGCATCAAGCCTGAGGTCGACATGTCCAATCGATGAACGACTTGAATCTCTGGAAATTCGACAACTAACCGACTCCACATGCTGTCGTAATGCTCAGGTAACCTACCCGGAACAGAAAGCAGGCCTGCAGGCTTGTTCACCACAAGAATATCGTCATCTTGATAAACAATATCAATCCACGGTTCACGCGGTGGTGTGTACTGTTCTAACGCCATTGAAGCCTCTTAATTGCTAGTGAATAAATAATTTACGGTTGATTCGTTTATAAATAAATACAACTTTCAACATTTTCGTACATAAAAGTTGACGACTTTACAAAACATGGTATTGATAGGGTAACGGATAATAAGAAGTCAGCATCAAAGGAAAAACGATGGACAGTACGGTTAAAACCACCAACACAAAAACACCAACCTCAGCTCCCCTATCAAGTTTAATTAAGTCTCTTGGCCCAGGCGTTATGATGGCCGCAGCGGCTGTAGGTGGTTCTCACTTAGTCGCCTCAACCAAGGCGGGTGCGATTTATGGTTGGCAGCTTGCCGCTCTCATTATCCTCGTTAACGTATTTAAATATCCATTCTTCAGAGCCGGCATCCAATACACGCTAGGAACGGGTCAAAGCTTGGTGGAAGGTTACTCTAACCTAGGCCGCCCATACCTTGTGATCTTTTCGATCTTGAGTGCCATATCTGCGGTCGTGAATACCGCTGCCCTGCTATTATTCAGTGCAAGCCTACTCAGTTACTTTGTTCCTTTCGATTTAGCCACTAGCACCTTGTGCATGATCGTTTTAGCGACCTGTTTGATCATTCTGTTTGCTGGCCATTATCGTGCTCTAGATACACTATCTAAAGCGATCATGGCGATCTTAACCATCACAACCTTAGCTGCAGTCGCCATTGCTATCGGCTCTCCAGTCGAACCTGATGCTGCTTTTGTTCCACCGTCGCCTTGGTCATTGGCTGCTATTGGTTTTATCGTGGTGACCATGGGTTGGATGCCTGCGCCTATCGAAATATCAAGCATCACCTCTATGTGGCTAAAAAGCCAAAAAGAGAAGCAGGAAGTGACCGCACAATCAGCGCTGTTCGACTTTAACGTTGGCTACATTGGTACGGCGCTGCTTGCTTTAGTATTCGTTGCGTTAGGCGCGCTAGTACTTCACGGTTCGGGAGTTGAACTGTCTCGCTCCGGTGTTGGCTTTACTCATCAATTGGTCGGCATCTACGCTTCGACAATTGGTGAATGGTCTCGCCCGTTAATCGCTCTTATCGCTTTCTTCTGTATCTTTGGTAGCACCATTACCGTTATCGATGGCTACTCACGCGTGCTTGCTGAATCACAACGTCTATTATTCAAAAAAGATTCAAGCCCAAGAATGCTGCAAGGCTGGATAATCATTGTCTCTATCGCGGCACTCGCGATTGTGATGTTCTTTAGCGCAGCACTGATGCCTATGCTCGATTTCGCAATGGTACTCGCGTTTGCAACAACGCCATTCTTCGCTCTGCTTAATTTCATCTTGGTCAACAAAGCTAAGCTTCCAGAAGCGCTAGCCATTGGCAGCAAACTAAAATGGTTGTCTGTAGCAGGTCTTGTTTACCTATTTGGTTTCCTAGCGGTATTTGTTTGGTGGAAGTGGTTAATGTAACCAGCTACTTGAATTGTTAATTAAGCTACAGATACAAATAAGGCCTTCATAATGAAGGCCTTATTTCGTTGAAGCATTTCGCTAATTCAAAACTAGTTGTGAGAAACCACAATCAAGCGTAATGAATCTAGCTGAACCTGAGCTTTGCTGATGTAACCGGTCAGTTCATTGATTTGAGCTTCGATTACCTCTAGCTCTTCATCACGAATATTAGGATTCACGGCTTTAAGCGCTTGTAGACGCTCTAATTCACCGTTCAGGTTAGTCTGCATATCTCGTTGAGCTTGTTCACGCACTTCTTCCACTTTAGGAAGTACGTGCGTCTCACCCGCTTCGATTAGCTTGTGAATTTCACCTTGTACCGAGTTAACTAGCTTGCTCGCTAGGTGACGGTTTACAGGGCTTAATTGACGGTTAAAGCTGTCGAACTCAACCTGAGCTGATAAGTCATTACCACGGCCATCCATCATCAAACGAATTGGCGTCTTAGGCAAGAACTGGCTGATACCGCTGCGTTTCGGCGCTTGCGCATCCACAAGGTAAACCAGCTCAAGCAGGATAGTACCCACTGGCAGCGCTTTGTTTTTCAGTAGTGATACCGCTGATGCACCAACACCTTCACTCAGTAGCAGATCGATACCGCCCTGAATCATTGGGTGTTCCCAGCTAATGAAGTTCATGTCTTCACGAGAAAGCGCAGTATCACGATCAAACGTGATGGTTGCGCCTTCGTATGGTAAGCCTGGGTAGCTTGGCACCATCATGTGCTCAGACGGCGTTACAACCAGAGCATTCTCACCCTTGTCGTCTTGGTTCAAGCCAATCGTATCGAACAGGCTTAGTGCAAACGTTACTAGGTTAGTGTCGCCGTCAGTCGAGGCAATCTTCTCTGCAATTTCATGCGCTTTGTCGCCGCCGTTTGAGTGCATTTCTAATAGGCGATCACGGCCTTTTTCTAGATCTGATTTCAGGCTTTGATTTAGCTTGGCAGACTCTTCAATCACTTCATCAAGTTGCTCAGTGTTACCAGAAGCCAGCATCTCGATAAGAACATCTGAGTACTTATCGTAAACCGTGCGACCCGTTGGACAAGTTTCCGCAAATGCATTCAGACCTTCATCGAACCAACGCGCAAGGATCGCCTGTGATGTGCCTTTTAGGTAAGGAACATGAATGTCGATATCACGCAGCTGACCGATACGGTCCAAACGGCCAATACGTTGCTCAAGCAAGTCTGGGTTGAATGGAAGATCGAACATCACAAGTTGGTTAGCGAACTGGAAGTTACGACCTTCAGAGCCGATTTCACTACAGATAAGAACCTGAGCGCCGCCCTCTTCTTGAGCAAAGTAAGCCGCAGCTTTATCACGCTCTAGAATCGACATGCCTTCGTGAAATACGGTTGCACGCACACCTTCACGCTCACGCAGTGCTTGCTCTAATTGAAGAGCCGTACTTGCACGAGAGGCGATCACTAGGATTTTCTCGCTGCGCTTGTCTTGGATCTTTTCAATCAACCAGTTAACGCGTGAGTCGAACTGCCACCAGCTTGAATCTTCACCTTCAAACTCTTGGAAGATCTCTTCTGGATACAGCATCTTCATTGCACGAGCTTCGGGAGCCATTTTGCCACCGATCATGCCAGATACACGCATTGAGGTTGTGTACTGCGTTGGAATCTCCATCGGCAGTAGGTTTACATTACGCTTAGGGAAGCCTTTGATTGCAGCACGTGTGTTTCTGAAAAGAACACGGCCGGTACCATGGCGATCCATAAGGTTATCAATCAGTTCTTGGCGAGCTAACGCTTGCTCTTCTTCGCTGCTATCACCTTCAATCACACGGAACAGAGGCTCAACATCTTGCTCAGAAAGCAGTTCCGTAATCTGGTTCTTCGCGCTGTTTTCAAGCTTCACTCCAGAGAACAGAGCCGTTACTGCATCAGCAACCGGTGCGTATTGGTCTTCTTCTTCAACGAATGCTTCGTAATCGTAGAAGCGATCAGGATCAAGCAGACGCAGACGTGCAAAGTGGCTCTCACGACCAAGCTGTTCAGGCGTTGCTGTTAGTAGTAGCACACCAGACGTATTTTCCGCTAAGCCTTCAACCACTTGGTATTCACGGCTTGGTTTGTCTTGGCTCCACTCAAGGTGGTGCGCTTCATCGACAACCAACAAGTCCCACTCGCCTTCAAGTGCTTGCTCGTAGCGCTTACGGCTCTTACGTAGGAAGTCCAAAGAACACAGAACGTACTGCTGGGTATCAAACGGGTTGTCTGATTCAGCAAACGCTTCAATACAACGCTCTTCATCGAAGATAGAAAAATGCAGGTTGAAACGGCGCATCATCTCTACTAACCATTGGTGTTGTAGAGTTTCAGGAACCACAATCAGAATGCGTTCAGCACGGCCAGACAGCACCTGTTGGTGGATGATCATGCCCGCTTCGATGGTTTTACCTAGGCCCACTTCATCAGCCAGTAAAACGCGCGGAGCGTGACGACGACCCACTTCATGAGCGATGTATAGCTGATGAGGGATCAAGCCAGCACGCATACCACACAAGCCACGCATCGGGCTCTTGTGTTGTTGGTACTGGTTGCTTAGCGCACGGTAACGCAACACAAAGTTATCCATACGGTCAATTTGACCTGCGTATAGCTTATCTTGTGGCTTGTTAAAGCGGATCTGGTTGCTTAAGAAGATTTCACGCAGAGTGACTTCTGTTTCTTGGGTATCTTCGCGAGTACCTAAGTAAGTCAGCAGACCTTTGTCTTCGATAACTTCCTCGACAGACAGAGACCAACCTTCTTGGCATTCGATGACATCGCCTACATTAAACGTTACTCGGGTTACGGGAGCATCAGTACGTGCATAAACACGGTTTTCTTCTGACGCTGCAAACATTAGTGTCACTGTGCGAGCATCCATTGCTACAACGGTACCTAAACCTAAATCGCTCTCCGTATCGCTTATCCAGCGTTGCCCCAAAGCAAATGTCATGAATCGACTACCTCAATCTTATAGTTGGAATTTGGTCTTCTTAACTGCAGTTTTAAACAAGAACATTATCGCTCCTGAACTAAAAATATAGCCAAAAATGTCTAGTTTGCAGCCACTTTTTAAGTGCGCTCTCAATAATAAATATCTCGAGAAAATGGTGCAGAAAAAGGTCGCTAATCTTACTCGATGCTGTGATTTAGGTCACGCCTAAAGGAGATGATTTCATGCTTTTTTTCTGTTTTCGCCAGTGCAATCAAACTGTCAAAAATTCATGGTTAATCTATAGGTAGCAGATTGCTGCTCTCAAACGAATACACCATATTCACTCGTAACGATATGGTGCTGTTCCTCTAGATGAAGTTTAGGTGAGTAGTTGACTATCACCAGAATCAGATACTAATCTTTATATGAGCTTTATCTACGTTCAATGAATGCAAGGCAAGCCGCACGTCGGCAAGGAGATGCTATGGGCGAGACCAACCGGAAGCTATTTGTTTTAGACACCAATATCCTACTTCACGAACCCTTCGCTATATTTTCTTTCCAAGAGCACGATGTCGTTATCCCCATGACAGTGCTAGAAGAACTCGACAGAATCAAAGACAGTAAAAGAGACGTTGCTCGAGATGCGAGAATTGCGATTCGAACGCTCGAAGACCTGTTCAGGGAAGCCACACCAGACCAAATATCGGAAGGCATCCCTTTTTCTAAAGACATAAATGCATCTGGCAGTATTTCAATACTCGCTGACTACGAACTTCAAGAAAGCATCAAAGCCTTTGCCGATGACAAGGCGGGCGATAACCGAATCCTCAACGCTGTCCTCTATCTTCAAAATAAACGCGCACCACGCGAAGTGGTTCTCATCACCAAAGACATCAATATGCGTTTACGAGCAAAAGGCGCCGGTGTACGTTTTGTTGAAGACTATCAAACTGACCAACTGATTGATGATATCCAATACCTCACCAAAGGCTTCCAACAACTGGAAGGCTCATTTTGGGATGGTATCGATAATGTCGAGAGCAGAAGTTTAGGCGGCAAGACGCTGCACACCTTAGCAAGAGCGCCGTTCGAGCCAACCTTCCTCAACCAATATGTGATTGACGAAGAAAGTGACTTTGCCGCTCGAGTCGAGGAGATTGAGCCGGAAAGCATTACCCTGAGAGACCTCAGCCGCGAAAGATTGATGAATCGCAGAGCATGGGACATCACACCAAAGAACGTCTATCAAGGCATGGCGATTGATGCGCTGCTCGACCCTGATATTGATCTTGTGATTCTCACTGGCGCCGCAGGTAGTGGTAAGACACTGCTTGCTATGGCTGCTGCACTTGAACAAACCATTGAACGTAAGCAATTCGATAAGATCATCGTAACCCGCAACACCCCTGATATTGGTGAGTCGATAGGTTTCCTTCCGGGTACAGAGGAAGAGAAAATGTTGCCTTGGTTAGCCGCAGTGACCGATACACTGGAAGCGCTGCACAAGAACGACCACTGCACAGAAGGCTCGATGAAGTACATCTGTGACAAAGCCAATATCCAGTTCAAATCAATCAACTTCATGCGTGGCCGCTCGATTCAAAATGCCTTTGTGCTTTTGGATGAGTGTCAGAACCTCACCGCTTCACAGATAAAAACCATCATCACCCGTTGTGGTGAAGGTACTAAGATCGTCTGCTCAGGTAACTTAGCGCAGATAGATTCTTCTTACCTAACCCCTGTGACTTCAGGCTTAACCTACATGGTTGAGCGTTTTAAAAACTTCGAAGGCAGTGCCAACATCCACCTCAATGGTGTGGTGCGTAGCCGACTAGCTGAGTTTGCGGAAGAGAACATGTAGTGACTCTATACGCTCACTGAATCAGTAATCTAAAAACAAAAAGCGCCTCACATTGGAGTAATGCCGATCGTTTAAGAAGACTTGAACGATCCTGCAGTTAGCAGATAATC
>NZ_JBGOOD010000025.1:0-68147 GCF_041439475.1 Vibrio sp. 1S139 | reverse complement strand
ATGAAGCCTTTTTTCTATCTAAATAAACAAGTTAGCTCTTAAGATCCTGTCTATGGAAGGTTTTATCGTTGATGTCAAACGAATAACTTAAATGTATTCGATAACTCGAGCTAGATAGTTAAAGTCCCCAGAATCACCGTGGTAATTACGGTAAACATCGACACTGAAATATCTAGGTTGGTCCACTTGAATATGCTCAGCAATTCGCTGCTCGATGGATTCTAGAGTTTCACCTGTTTGCGAGTAAATGTATTTCTTGGTGGTCTTTTGAAGCTGGCGTTCTTTAGCTTCTTTGTGTGTGACGTAATTGTTCACGTCAACCCACTGACCAATGTAGTCAATCTCCACGTAGTCTGAATTTTCTTCAACCATGAACAACGCCGCTTCTTGTTGAACGTCGGCCAGTTGTAGCATGTCGTTATCGACTTTTTGCTGTTCCATTGAGGTCACATTTTGTGCCATGGCAGCGCTAGACGTTGCCATGATAAGTAGCGCTAAAGCTGTTTTATTCATTTTACGATATCCCTAAATTAAGGTAATTCTGTTACCCAAGGTTTGCCCTGAGTTGCTTTGTGATAACCATATTCGTATATGGTTAATAAATAGTGTTCATCAAACATGTCTTTGGTTCGTTTGGCGTAACCAAAGTCGTGCTCGATGTAAGTAAATTGCATATCAATGTTGTTGATTTCACAGATGTATTTCATTCGATATAAATCACCACGTGTTTGAGCAAGAGTCAGGCTTGATACGCTCTTTGCTACTAAATCTAGACCCTTATCTCTCAGCGAGTGGTACGGCGCTTTCAGTGCTCCATTTCGAATAACATCGAGCTGTGGTGGTTTTTCTAACCCAAGAGCATCTGAGATCTGCTGATAGTCGAAGTTAGATGGATTGAAAAATACTTGAGCGGCTAAACCACCATCGACGTGAAGTTCTTCATAACTTTTACCTTCGTACTTCACATTGATAAACTGCGGTGGGAAGACTCCAGGAATAGAAGCACTTGCTGCTAAAATCTTATATATAAGTTCAGACTTATCTGGCATATCACTATTTGCAATTGCGCCCACATTCCAAATGACAAGCTCTCCAGAATCAAAGTGTGTGCTACCAATAAACAAACGCTTACCGTTGCGGTGTCGCGCAGCAATTTGCTCGATCATCGGTTCAGGGAACGCCTGAGCGATAAATTGATTCAAGTTTTTACCGTCAGTAAAAGCATCTTTAAACACGGTGTTTAAAAAGTTCTTTTTGCCGAGCACTGATTTGTCATTGATGTTTAACATCACCTCCTTCATCTTCGGAAATGCATCTCCGCCGATGAATACAAATGGTGCCATTAGCGCTCCTGCACTGATGCCAGTAACTATTGAGTAGTCTTTCAATTGGCCAGATTCTTCCAGCCCTATCAAAATACCGGCTCCAAAGGCTCCGTTCGCGCCGCCTCCTGACAAAGCTAAGATATTTAGTTGCTCACCTGACACTTTAATTGGCGTTGTTTGATCGATTGGAGAGTATAAGAAGTCTGGGTTCTCACTCGCCCACATACGCAATGGCTCTTTTACTGATATCGCTTCTTCTACAACCACTTCTTTGTAATTGTCTTTGTGTACGCGTACATCCAACGTGTGGGGTGAGCTACATGCCACTACAAGTAATGACAAAGCAACGGTAAAACCCGAGGAAATTAGACGGTTCATAATTAGGCTCATTTAATGTTCTCTAAAATGATTCAGAAACTCTGTTTAATCAAAAGAACAGCTATAAACAGAGAAGTTAATAAATAGGGATAAAGTGAAGTCCGTCTCTTTCTGGGAGTAATATAGCTAGGTTTAGTCTTAGCTCGTAATCTCGTTTGTAGGATGCGACCCATCGAATAGGTACACCCTCCACCACTATCGGAGTTAAACGCTCTACCCGATTTTGACCACGTTGAAATCGTGGGTAGGCTCTACAAATTCATATTGTGCATTGATTGTTTGTAGCTCCCAAGTGCCATAGCTTTTAGTTAGCTCCAACACACCATAGACCGCGTTATTTGCATGTCGGAATGCAGCTACGGGAGACATTCTCTTTATTAACCCTGCGGTAAACAGGCCAGAGATAAGGTCACCGACACCAACCGGTTGTTGAGCAAATTCAATGTTCGGTCGTTGGGCTAAATAACATGCCTTTTTCGTTGCTAAAATCATACTGAACGCGTCATCGGGTAATGAGTGAAGATGCTTCACGAGCACCATCTTTGGACCAAGCTCCAATGCTTTCTTACATGCTGTAACCGCGTCATAAAGGGAGAGGATTTTAATGCCGGTCAATTCACTTAGTTCAAATTGGTTTGGCACTATAACATCGGCAATAGGAAGCAAGTGTTTAGTAATGGCGGTTCTAACGCCATCCTCAACGATACAACCTTTATCTGGGTCACCCATTACAGGGTCACAAACATAGAGTGCACTGTGGTTCTTTTCTTTAACTAAATTAACCGACTCGGCAACCGCTTTACATTGGTCTGCGCTTCCCTGATAACCCGATAGGATCGCACCACAGTCTTTCAGTACGTTGATGTTGTCTAAGCCTCGAATCAAGTTTCGAATATCATCTGAGCCGAATGTTTGCCCGGTCCAACCTTGTTGATATTGAGTGTGATTAGAGAACTGAACAGTGTGGATTGGCCACACATCGAGTCCCATTCTTTGGATTGGAAAAACCGCAGAACTGTTTCCTGCATGCCCGTAAACCACGTGAGATTGAATAGAAATAATGCTTTTCATGCGTCGCTCTTTCAGTTTGAAATGGATTTGAATACTTGGATAAGACGACTAAATAAACACAACGGAACATCAAGATAGGAAGTTTTATCGATCTAACCACTGTGCTTATTTGGTCGGAATAGCCTCGACATCGCCGAGGCTTATTCTTAATGAGTTGGACGTCATCGGCTTTAAATCATGTATTTGATTCTAAGCCAGACTTGAACTTATGCGTCTTGAAACTCAGCGAAGTACTCATCCAATACAGTGCGTGTTTCACGGCCGATTAGCTCGTACTCGTGGTGAGTAAGGTTCGCTAGTGATACACGTACTGATGCGTGTACTGTGTCGAAACCTTTACCAGGTAGTAAGATTACGCCGGTTTCGTGAGCAAGACGGAATAGGAAGTCTTTACCTTTCTCGTTAGCTTTGAACCAGTCGACAAACTCTTGACCGTAAAGTTTGCCACCTAGCGTGTCTAGCTCTAGTAGTGTGTAGTAATCCACACGGTCTTTGTTCTCTTCGATTGCTACACCCATGTTTTTGTAAAGCGTTGTGTAGCGCTCACGGATGATGCGTTTACAAGCGGCTTTGTAGCGACCTTCTGAGTCCATTAGACAAGTTAATGCAAACATCGCCATTTGTACTTGTTGTGGTAGAGACAGACCTGCAGTATGGTTCAATGCTACGCTGCGGCTATCAGCAACGATACGGTCGATGAATTTGATGTCACGTGGCTCTGGAGTCAGTGTTTTGTAACGGTCATCAAGTTGACACTGTTTTTCTTCGCTGAAAGAACTTAGTGCGTCATCAAATACGTTTTTGTGTTGGATACCAATGGTACCTAAACGCCAGCCTGTTGCGCCAAAGTACTTAGAGAACGAGTAAACACAAAGTGTGTTGTATGGTAGTTTTGCAAATAGAGAAACGAAGTCATCGGCAAATGTACCGTATACGTCATCAGTGATGATGAATAGGTCACTGCGTTGCTCATTCACAAAGTTTGTTAGGTTCTCTAGAGTCTCGTCAGAGAATTTCACTGATGCTGGATTAGCAGGGTTAACGACGCAAAGTAGTTTGATGTCTGTATCTGCCAGTTTCTCGATTTCAGACATTGGAAGCTGCCAAGTGGTCTCATCAAGACGCAGTTCAACGATCTCTAGTTCGTACTCAGAAAGCTCTGGGATTTCTAGGTAAGGGGTAAAGATTGGCGTGATTAGCGCAACTTTGTCACCTTTTTTCAATAGACCATTGTTGAACATGGTTGCGAACGTGTACGTCATTGACGCAGTGCCGCCTTCTGTTGCGAACAGGTCAAAGTTAGTCGTCATTGGCATTGGGCCGTACATCTCTTCTGCGATGTATTGTTTAACCACTTTCTCGATGTTCACTAGCATACGTGGTGGCACTGGGTAGTTACACGCAAGGTAAGCCAGTACTAGCTCGTTTAGGAACGCTTGTTTTTCGATGCCTAGACGGTCTTTTGCGTAGCTTAGTGCACGACGTAGGAAATCAACGCCTTTGTCTGTTGCATATTGGCTTGCGAACGTGTCGAAACGCTCAACGATGCCGACGCCATCAGGGATACCACCGAAATCACCACCGAGGTAAGCGTAGTTACGTTCCGCTTCCATTACTGCAAATTCACCCAAACGAATAAATGCTTTACGTGGCAATGTTGCTAAGAAGTTTGGATTACCACGACCTGCGTCTAGTAAAGCACGGTCTGGCACTGCTTGCGCCACTTCAATTAATTTGTCTTTTAATTCAAATGGGCTTAAATCAGCGAATTTTGAAAAGTCGATATTTGTATTTTGTGTAGTCATAATATTTACCTAATAATTTAATATTAAACACTTGTAATTAAATAAAGTGTTTTACTTAAGCGTGATTATTCAGGCCTACCCTATTTTTGATTGGGTAGGTCTGTTAATAAGTTGATGATTTTTTAAATCTATAATGAGTTGTAGGTTTTAATTACATACCCGCATTAACGGTAATAATGCCGACGATAATTGGGCCCCATAGAGTCAGTAACACGTTGGCTACGGCGTAAGTCACAGTAAAAGAGAATACTGGCGTTGCGTTGCCTGTTTTTTCCATCAATGCAGCGAACGCTGGGTTTGCACTTCGACCACCGGTTACACAACCTAAAGCTTCTACCGGATTCTTTATCTTCAATACAAAGTACGAGAAGAAGAATGAAATAATCTGTGGAATGATGGTTACCGCAACACCCAAGAATAGTAGGCTCATACCGTGTTCTTTGATGGTGTCTACCGCTTGAGGGCCCGCTTGGAGGCCAACAATGCCTACAAATGCTGCTAGACCGAAGTCGCGAATAAAGCTTGCTGCTGATTCTGGGAATTGCGCCACATGTGGGTTACGGCTGCGTAACCAACCAACAATCAGACCTGACACTAGACAGCCTGCACCAGAGCCGATAGTGACCGGAATACCTGCAATTTTGAAGTTGATTAGGCCAATCAAAAGACCCAATACCATACCCATGCCTAGTACAATGAAGTCAGTCATTGTTGCTGAGTTCATTGGCTTACCGATTGTACCTTGAACACGATTAATATCGCTTGGTGAGCCAGTTAATTGAATAACATCATTTTTCTTAACAACAAGGTCAGCGTGAACTGGGATTGATACACCTTCGCGAAGGTAGTCAGTCACATAAACACCACGGTAAGTGCCTTTGTTCGCTTCTGATTTGATTTGACCTAGTGTACGGCCAATCAGTTGTTTGTTGTCTGCGATAAGCTGACGGTTCTCTTCAATGACTTCGTACTCTTCTGGAAGCACAACTTCAGAGCCAACAGAGTCACCTTTCAACTGACCAATGGCTTTACGAGTACCTGTGATAACCAGAACATCGCCTTGTTGAAGCTTAGTAAATTTGTCTGCTTCAATCGCTTTGCCATCACGCTCGATAACTTCGATGCATGCGTCTATTGAATCTTGATTGATTTGGGCTAGTGTCAAACCATTCACTTTGCTCTCTGCTTTGATTTCAAAAGCGCGAGTCTCAAGTTTTGTCATCGCATTGAATTCACCAGCACCAAGCTCTGCATTACCATCTGAGTTCGCTTCTGCCATTTTGATTGCTTCAGAGCGAATGTCCCACTTCATCAACGTTGGGAATACCCAAGTCACCATCAAGATTGGACCTAATGAACCAAAGATGTATGTTACGGCGTAACCTACAGCAACGTTAGTTTGCATCAGATGTTTGGCTTCTTCAGACACACCACCCAAACGGGCGATCGCATCGCCTGCAGTACCAATGATCGCAGACTGAGTTAAACCACCGGCAGCTAGGCCCGCAGCAGTGCCTCTATCTAAGTCAAACAACCACGCAGCGGCAAGTACACACAATAAGCCTGAAACCGTCATAACAACCGCAGACAACAGAATGTTGATGGTTCTAAAGTTAAGCGCTTTAAAGAATTGTGCGCCGCCTTGATAACCCACAGCATAAATAAAGAGCGCAAAGAAAATACTTTTTACGCCGGGATCAATCTGAACACCAAATTGCCCAATAATTACGCCCATTAATAATGTTCCGGCCACACCGCCTAAAACAAATCGGCCGATAGTAATTTTACCAACCATATAACCCAATGAGAGTGTAATAAATAGTGCGACAAATGGTGCCATGTCAAACAGATTAGAAATAATGTCCATGACAAATTTACTCTTGTTACTAAATATAAGGAGTAAATAATCTAACGAATAACTTAATAATGATATTTGTTGGATTATTCAAAATAAATAAAGCATCTCGTTGCTTCGAACCGAATATTAAGAACAAAAGGTTTTATTATGTAATCCCATTTGATGGATCAAATCATCACTTTAACTGTTCGCATAGTTTTTGAAGTGCAATTTACATCTTAAGTGATTGTTTTAAATATATTTATCTTAAACCGGCAAAAGTAGATGATTTTCGAAATTAATTTCAATTAAGTGTTTCCACTTCAAGAACGACAACCTACCTACCGTTGTTTTACTGGCTTACGGCTCTCAACAAAGAGGCAGTTGGCATAATCACCGAATAAAGTTGGATTTTGATGGGTACGATCCTCTATAAGCGATTATCACAATAAATCGAACTCCGTTATCGTTGCATTCATCAAACAAATAGAGAACAGAACCATGAATACCATGCCGCATGAGCTTGTGTGGGATGAAGTCTACTTCCCACCGCTGTTATTGGTTATCGCACTGGCTTACATACTGACAATGCTAACAGGGTCAATCGCGACACGGTTTGGCCTTCATAAGTACGTCGCCTTTCCTGCAATAGCAGAACTGAGCTTGATCGTGATTTTTACTGGCGCTATCGGCCATTTTATTACCATTTTTTGAGGCACTTACTGTGATCAAACGTTATCTCATCACACTTTTATTATTGGCTGCTGCGGGAACTGTGGTTTATAGCTATTACCAGTCGTACTCAAGTAACCCATGGACCAGAGACGGACAAGTCAGCGCTTATATCGTCTCGATTACACCTCGAGTCACGGGTCAAGTCATTGAAGTGCATGTCGAAGACAACTCGAAGGTAAAAAAAGGCGATCTTCTTTTTGAGATCGATCCGAGTATTTACAAGGCGACCTACAGAAAAGCACTTGCGACTCAAAAACAAGCATTTGCCCTACTCGCCAAAGCCAAAAACGAAGAGCAACGCGCGTTGAATTTAGAGAAAAGAACGCCCGGTGCCGTGCCCGTGCTGACACTAAACAACTTGAACAACGCGGTAGAAACCAGCGCCGCAAATGTCGAACTGGCAAAAGCGAACGTAGAAGAAGCACATCTCAACCTTGAGTACACCAAGGTATATGCGCCTACTAACGGCTATATCACCAATCTGAACCTACGTGTTGGCTCTCAAGTTGTCGCGAATTCACCTGTGGTTGCGCTAATTGATGAAGATAGCTTCTGGATTGAAGGTTATTTCAAAGAGACTGATTTAGTCGGTGTCGATGCTCAGGACACTGCTTATGTGACCTTAATGATGCACAACAATGTTCAGCTAGAAGGACATATCAAAAGTATTGGTTTTGGTATCGCGAAGCAAGACGGCAGCACAGGTAATGATTTATTGCCAAACGTGAATCCAAACTTCCAATGGATACGCCTAGCTCAACGCATCCCTATTAAAGTGAAGTTAGACAAAATACCAGAAGACGTACAACTGCGTGTTGGTATGACTGCCTCGATCAAAATAATCAAAAATAGCTAGGTTATTCTTATGTTCACTGCATCGACTAAAGACGCGATTAAAGTCGCACTCTCTATCGTTATCGCAATCTGCCTAGCGTTGTGGTTTGGTTGGGAAAAACCGTATTGGGCTGCGATAGCCGTCGCAGTGATGGCATTGAACGAGAGCTTCGCCCATTCAATAAACAAAGGCCATAACCGGTTAATGGGAACCTTGTTAGGGACCGGTTATGCCTTTTTCCTCATTGCGATGTTTTCACAAGATCGATTTTTGTTTCTAACATTTCTTACCGTGTTCTTAGGCACTTGTATTTTCATGTCTAGTGACGAGAAATACGGCTACATCTTTTCAATAGGATTTACCGTGTGTTCGATTGTTGCTTGTATGGGCGGGTTTGATAACCAAACCACCTTTCACTTTGCTGTACTTAGACTTCAAGAAACACTATTAGGTGTTGTTGTGTTCTCTATTGTGTATCGCATCGTGTGGCCTGTGAATACTGAACTCAACTTTGTACAACGTTTCGAAACCAGTAAACAAGCGTTGTTAGATGCGATGGAAAAAACAGACAACATCGACATTGCCGCACTTGAAAGCAACACCGCGAATATTGATAAGCTGTATCAACTTTTAGATCTGCCACTGACCGGAAGCTACCACCTTAAAGAGAACATCCAAACATGGCGCTTGCGTATCGATGAAATGGCACATATCCAAGATACATTACTCAAACAAAGTAACAGCGAATCAGACTTAGATATCCAATGGGCAGTTCTTACTCACAACTTGAAGACGTTCGATGTATTAGCACCAGAACAATCTCTTGTTGAGGGTGAACTCAATGTCATAGGTGATCATAAAGACGTGTCTTGGCATCATGCACATCGCACGTTTGTTGAACATTTGAATGAAGATGGGCGCAAAGTGCTGCAAGGCGTGTCGATGTTTATCACATCGCTGTTGGTTTGGATTTATCTTCCAGTTCCAGGTGGTTTCATATTTCCTATGTTAGCCGGTGTATTCTCTTCTATGGTGCCGACCATGCCACCAAGCGTTATTAAGGACGCTTTTTATGGTGTGTTGGGTACAGGGTCGGTGGTTCTGTTGCAATACATCTTTGTGATGCCATTAATGACAGAACTATGGGAGCTGGGACTATTCTACTTCCTTAACATTATGGTGATATGGAAAGTGTTCGCGACACCTAAGCTCATGGTACACCGAATATTGGGTATTAACTTATTAGTTGTTCTCACATCTGGTGCGCTCAACCTCACACCTGTTTATGGAATTGAAACGCCACTTTTGATGCTCGTAAACATTTTGATTATTCTGATGATAGCGAAGTTGTTTACTGTTCTATTTAGAGTGAGGGTAACTGCTTAGAACTAAATGCGCTTAACAACTCACAACAAAACGGTCTGCCAAGTATTTTTACTTCACAGGCCGTTTTTTATCTATTAAAAATCATTATAAATCAATTGATTAACGCTAATTATTACTAAGTGAGGATAGCGTCCATCAAAAGCGATTAACGCGATCTGCCACCTCCTCTTAAAATCCTCTCATTGATTGACGCAATGCATTTTTAGTCGCGACATTCACACTAGCAATCCTAACGGATAAATACATAACAACTGAACACGACGTTCAGTATTACATCGACTGTTTGAGTCTCGAAGGTTTGAGGCTACTCAGCGTGGGAACCGTCATGAGTTTTTTTGAAATACGCACCAGCGCCTGTAAGACCCATACTCTTTCTGTGTTAGCGAGCGCCCTATTACTTACCACCCCCAATTTTGCGTCTGCGGCAGAAACCAATACTTACAGCGAAGTTATGGAAAAAGGTCGAGCACTATTTGACAAATATGGCATCAGTCATGATTTACCAAAGCTAGCAATCAGTTCGCTCGTACAGGGCGAACACCTAGTTGAACACGCACATCGAACCATACAAATTGGCGATGAGGTTCGTGACTCAAGCGTCTATCTGATAAAAAACACAGACAGCAAAGGCAACATCGACCTGCGCGTCAAATATAACCCGCAAGAGCTGGATGAAAACGAAAAACTGATCGATGAAATTGAAGAGTTTACGCGCACTGAGTATCGACTAAGAAATTATGCAGAAAGCTTCGATCCATCGTCAGTGAAAGTCAATGAAAAAGACAACGGCGACGTGACCATTAGCTTCAACTATTCGAAATACGGCTTACCACAAGACATCGCCTATTTCCGTTTCTTGAATGTTGATATTGAACTTGTAGGCGGCACACCAAAACGCATGGTAATCACCAACGACAAGCCATTTAATCTTGGTAAGTCAAAAGTCGATACCTATTACCAAGTGATTGATTTCCAAACGTTAGACTCTGGTAAAGTCGTTATTGAACGTAAGACAACTAACATCGAGGGTACGTCTAAAACGAAACCGATGACCATGAGCGCTGTAACTGAACCCGTCGCAATTTATGAAGACGACAACGGCGTTAATGTCCTGCATGAAGAGCGTCTAAAAGAAGTTTCAGATCCTCGTATGCAAGAAGCGAGTGTTAAGTTAGATCGAGTATTCCCTTTAATGGGTGACATGGTGCGTCGTCAAGGTATCGATTTACCCCTTCCATTCGGCGTATCAGTGGCTTATCGCAATCAAGATATGGATATACCCATGACAGATTACGTGATTGGTGGAGTGCGCTTGAATGATTTATTTGACCCGGAAGACAGTGTTGCGACGGTCAAAGCGGAAAGTGTTTCGATACGCGGCGACGTAAATATCTTGCCATTCTGGAATGTATTCGGGTACGTAGGAAAGGTAAACGTTGATGCGAATATTGACGCCTCTTATACCGGCGCCGCAGGTGAATACTTAAAAGACAAGCTCAATAACAAATTGCCAGGGCTAGGTAACGCACTTTGCGAAGGTGTCTCTGCCTTATGTAACAGTGGCCGTTTAAATATACCACTGCATCTCGAATATGACTTACGCGGCGCGGGCACCACATTATCTGTTGGTTACAAAGAATTCTTTGCCTCAGTGACGGGTACTTACTCCCAAACACGCCTGAAAGGGTTGGATGATTGGGGCGACGGCATTGTCACGATTCAGCCAATGTTGGGCTACCAATTGGTTGATTATCGAGCTCAGTTTTTCGTGGGTGCTGAATACCAAGGTTTAAATTCACGTATGCAAGGCACCGTAAAAACCGACGACATCGAATTTGATTATGACGTTGGCGTCGATATCGACCAGTGGGCATTCCTAACAGGTGTTAACAAGCAGATCGGCAAAAACTACAACATGACCATGTTGTACAACAAAGGCGAAACTCGTTCGGCTGTAACGCTGAATCTTGGCTACCGATTCTAGTCACCGAACTTTGATTACCAGCCTAGCCCTTAAACCAGGTTGTTCTTAATAAGAAATTTTGTAGTTCTGTTATCTACGCAGATAGTGATGAAACAGACTACGCCGAATACTATTGTGGAAACTCATTTTATGACTATTGCATACCGTTCAATGATCGCTCTTACTATTACTACTGCCTTAGCAGGTTGCGATACTGATAGTGCCCCTACTGTTCCATTCCCAGACAAGCCCGAACCGTTAGTTCCGGCACCGGCTAAACCGTTTGATGCTCAAATCGGTAACGTAACGATTAAAGCGACGATAGAAGAACTGGTTATAACTTCGAATACCGAAGACGACAAACTGGCTTCCGTTGAATCTTTCAAAGGGATTCAATATGCAGAGGCTCAGCGCTTTGAACACAGTGAAGTTGTAAACCTTGTTGAAGGTACTTTGGATGCGACTCAGTTCGGTTATACTTGTCCTCAACTAAAAACGACAACACAAACACAAGATGAGAACTGCCTTAACCTCAATATCTGGCGCCCAGCAGGCGTAGATGCTGATGCAGATCTACCGGTTTATGTATTCATCCACGGTGGTGATTTCGAATACGGTTCTGGTGCAGAGCCGCTCATCCAAGGTGATACCGTGGTTGCTCAAGGAAGCGACGATGGTAAGCCTTTCATCTATGTAAGCTTTAACTACCGTCTTGGTCAGTTAGGTACTCAATGGGTTAAAGGCGCTTACAAAGATGGCAACTATGGCCTAGGTGACCAGAAGCGTGCCTTGGAGTGGGTACACAATAATATTACCGACTTCGGTGGTAACGCTCAAAACGTAACCGTTATGGGTCAAGGCTCAGGTGCTATGTCTATCGGTTTCTTACAGCAAGATCATGATATCGCAGGTCAATATTTCCAACGTGCAATCATGCAAAGCAACCCTTATGGGTTTGAGTATCCAAGCTATGAAGTTGCAAAAGATCGCAGTAAGGGTTTTACAGCAGACACTTCGCTTGACAAGATCATGGCGTCGCAAGAAACAGCTTTGGATGGTATTGAACAACTGAAAAACTGGTTACTTAGTTCTCTGTCACTCTCACTGAATTACAAACTCAAGTTTAAAGATATAGACGAACAAGGAAATATAAAATGGGGTTCCAACTCTGATAAGACACCAATGTCTACCCTTATGCCATTTGCTCCCTATATTCTTTGTAAAGAGCTAGAGACAGACTCAGACGCTGATGAAATTTGCGTAAGTTCTATTGAAGCACCTATAAAAACAGATTTCGCCGTATCTACAGTACTTGGAAATAACGCTAGTGAATCTAACAGCTTCGGCATGTTATTCAATGTGACTTTTTTAGTTCCTACCATAATTGAGTATATAAAGCCCGAGCTCAACGAAGGTACAAACTCAGAAGAACTTGCATTAAGTATATTGGATTGGTTAAGTGATGAAGATAACGTAGCCATGCTTGAAACTAAAATGGGGGGGATGAGTACTGAAGAGTTAACCCAAAACATGACGCTTTCCCTTACGGCATACAAGTCTGTAACAGAGCTATTTTTTGGTTTAGATACAGACATCAACATTGACGTAAATTTGTTAAATTCGATTGCATTTGGTATGTGCCTAGCAAATGCAGCTAATGGTGAGGATAGTTACTTAAGTTGCTTATCAATTATTGGAGACATAGAACTTGCTAGTCATGATGAAGTAAAAGCTGCTCTAGATCTAACAGACTTCTACCCTAACTCAGAAGCTGACATAGGTGGTGCTCTTGACAACATGACGCAATTTAAAACCTTGCTAAATGACACCTTGTTCAATGGTCCAGCTCGTCACATGGCAGCAAACAGCGGAGTAGAAGCAACGCTATACCACTTTGAGCACAAACCAAGCTTTAACATGTGGAACTATAAAACAGGTCTAAATGAAGAAACGGGCGAATACGACCAACTGCCAATCATTGATCTATTCAAAACGATTGGTTGCATCAGCGGTGCATGTAACGGTTCAGAACTGCCATTTATGTTCAACAAAGCTGTACGTTTTGATGGAAGCGAAGTAAATCCATCAAGCAAAGATAAAGCCCTTATGAACGAAATGTCGCGTCTTTGGTTTAGCGATGAATTGTTCCAGAGCTACCAGTACAGCGATGCTACCGACAATGTGCTTGTCATTGATGGTGCAGGATTCAGCGACAACAGCACTACCTTCGACTGGGACTATGTCACAAACCCAGGTGTTGATCCTAAGCTTCGTGAAGGTCGCTTAACGGGTCTAGCAGAGCAAGGTCTTATGCCTTGGGACTGGTACCTAAACTAAACATATTCAACACCCTTCCTACTTTAACGGCCAGCTCGCTGGCCGTTTCTATATCCAAATTTTATGTTTAAACGCAGGTTAGTTATGACACTTAGCAAACTAAAAACAGCATGCACAATAATGTTGATTGCTTTGGTCACAGGATGTGCCCAACCTTACCCCGATGTTGAACCTGACTTCGAAGCTAACTGGCAAAGCACAGAACATCAAGCCGAAGTCTATTTGATCCCGAGTGCGCCTGAAGCCTTTGCGCGCCGCATTGATCTGGTTCGCCAAGCAAAACACTCGATTGATATGACTTACTTCTCTTGGGAAAACGACACTCTGGGTCTGATGCTGTTAAACGAGCTGAAACACGCCGCTGACCGCGATGTGGCCGTGCGCCTCACACTGGATGACTTGTTGGTATTCAATGACAAATGGCTTGCGGAGTTGGACTCACACGCCAATATTGAGATTCGACTGTTCAACCCTTTTGAGTCACGTAAAGCCAGCTGGATTGGTCGTGCGCTCAACTTCTCTACTCATCAAAAACAGTTAGATAATCGACTGCATGAGAAATACTTTAACGTTGATCACCAATCGATGATCCTCGGTGGCCGCAACATCGGTGATGACTACTTTGGCTACAGCGAAAGTGCCAACTTCTTTGATATGGATGTGCTGTTTAAAGGCGACGTGATTGCTGCTTTCGACCGAAACTACCAAGCGTTGTGGAACAGTGAGCATGTAGTGCCAATTCAAGAACGCATTAAAATCAAAGAGAAAGAGCAATACCAAGCGTTCACCAAAGCGTTGAACAAAGGTGAAAAGAATCAAGCATTGATCACGTCTGAAGTCGAAAGGCAGATAAAGAGCTTAAACCAACCGAAGTTCATTTCAGCCTCTGTCACGCCGGTATTTGACTCACTGGAGAAACTCAATGACAACAAGCCCTACTTTCGCCAACGTATTGAACACTTGATGAAGCAAAAAGTACCGACACCTTCTAAGGTTATTATTTCTACGCCTTATATGATGCCAAGCGATAACAAGTTTGTATTCGTCGATGCACTTAGAGAGAGCGAAGCCGAAGTCACCTTACTGACGAATTCATCGGCTTCTAATGATTCGGGCTTTGTGCCTGCGTATTACGAAAAACACCGTGAGACTCTACTCGACAAGGGCGTAAGTATCTATGAGTACAAAAGCCAAGCGATCAATGATGATCACTACTTTCATGTTGATACCTACTACCACAACAAGACAGTAATTTTAGATGAGCGTGTCACCTATATTGGCTCTTCTAACTTCGATCCAAGATCAGACTTTCTCAACGTTGAGTTTGGGGTGTTGGTTGACAGTGAAGAGTTTGCGAAGCAAGTGACACACTACTTAACACGTCAGAAAGAGGAGTTGTTCTGGGCTGTGTCGCGAGAACAATCAGGTGACACCATCTGGGCTTCAGAGGAACAAATCCATACTAAGAACCCGAACTACAGTTCATGGAACAAGGTACCTGATTGGTTATTTCGAAAAATGAATGGCGAGTTCGAGCTTTAAGTGTTCAGCTTCGAATCTTAATTTTCTCCAGTCAAAATGTAAAAAAGCCGCGTAATTCGCGGCTTTTTCATGTTTCAAATACACGTATCTGAGCTTATAGACGGTAGGTCATCGCTCTTTGGGCTACGTAGTTCACCATATCAAGCGTTGTGAAGATCGAATTAACATCATTAATGTTGTAATCCACATGTCCACGCTCCACATATTGCTCAGCGAGACGGTAAATATCAACGACACGCTCAGCTACCGCTTCCATAGGATCAATAAAAGTGACTGTTGGAAATGCCGTTTCAAGTTGCTTTCTAACCAAAGGAAGTTCCGTGCATCCCCAAATAACCGTATCAACGCCCTTCTCTACGATGGATTGAATCGCTACAGCAAGCAGTGCGGCATTACGCTCAAACTCGCCCGCTTTGATCCCGTTGGTTTCTCGGATTGCTTGTCCACACTCTGTCATCTCACCGGTTACTTCACCATAGATAGCACTATGCACGTTATGCTCTTGCTCAAAGGAATCTGGCTTAACGAACACCAGATTCGCGTCCGTTAGGTAACGATCATAGATTCCCGAATTGTATGTGCCGTTGGTACATAAAATACCAACAACAGATTCAGAGTTCTGCTCTTTGATTTGATCAACGGTGGTTTGAAGCATGTCGACGATATAAACGTTGGTGTGCTTTTGAACCTCAGGTCTAAAGTAATGAGCGGTGTTACAGGTCATTACGCCAAACTGAACATTGGCATGTTCTAAAATGCACGCTGACTCAATCAGTTCAGGCACAGGATCGGTACCTTCAGATCGATCGGGGATATCTGAGTTTTTCACCACCATCATGGCCATGTGGTCTTAGTCTTTAAGTGCGCCGTGTTCAATTTCTTTCTTGGCGACGATATCTTGGAACAGAGCATCTGCTTCAGGGCCCATATTACCAAATACACCGAATCGTAGCTTTTTCATTGTTTTTACCTTTGTGTTTGCTAAAGCACAAAGGTTATTACGCTCTTTCGATTTACTTGAATCCTATTAGATGGTTCGCATCCTCGCGAGTGCATAAACAGCGTACAAAAATCAGAATTGAGTACCAAAGGAAAAATGAATACGAAATTCGTCGCCTTCAGGCGCATCTAAGCCGTAAGCAAAATCGAGCTTAACTGGCATTAACTGTGAGTTCCAAATCAAACTCACGCCCGTCCCACGCTTCCAATCCGCTTGTTGATCAAATGCATCACCCACATCAAGAAATGCGCCCAACCAAATTGAACGATAGACTTGATGCTGATATTCGAGCCCAGCAGTTAACATATAACGTGCCCCCGTTAGTTCACCATTCTCGTCTCTAGGGGAGATAGATTCGTAACCATAACCTCGCAAGTTTCCATCGCCACCAGCAAAATACCGCAGTGACGACGGCACATCAGATAATGATTTGGCAATGTTGATGCCTACGTTGGAGCGGAAATGGAGCTTCTGCCTGTCACTAATATCCCATGAAAGGACACTGTTTCCTTCCAACCGCAACAGCCTTGAGTCAGAGAACAGACTAGGGTCAGAATACTCGACAGAATAGATGTGTCGATGATTGAGCTCCAACTGATCATTTTTACGATCAACCTGAGAAAAACTGATGCCAGGTAACAGCAATTGCGATTGCTCTTCCTCAGACGCCTGACGGTACTGTTCGTGCAAGTATTTGACATAAATGGTGCTTTGCCAATCATTGTCTAATTGCCAGTAACGTTCGAACTTAAGATCGTTTGTAAAGCTATTGGTGTCTCGATGATCAATTCGTTTCGATTCAAACTGAATACCAAAGTAATCCGTTGTGACTTTCTCTGTGGGGATTTTGTACCCCAACTGAAGTGATTGCTCCTGTTCAGACAAATATGTCTGTGTTTCAAAGCTGTGGCCTCTCCGGTTATACCAAGGCTTTGACCAACTGAGAGAGGCGCGTAAACCGAGATCAGTAGAATAGCCGCCACCGACCTGCACGATATTTCGAGAACTTGGCTCGGCAATGATTTCAATTGGAACTTCTAGGTTGTAATCAAGTTTGTCAAAGTCACCATGTACGATGACACTTCGAAACCATTGAGTGTCTGACAAATCAGATTGCAGTTCACCTAACTTGATGGTGTCAAAGTCATCACCTTTTTTAAAGGTGGGTATTTTCTCGATACGAGTAGGGTCAACCCCATCATCAGGAATACTTATAGAACCGAACTTGTAGCGTGGACCACTTGCAAAATACAAGTGTATATTCGCGATGTTCTCGCTAGGAATAACTTCAATCTTTGACTCGATAAACCTGCCGTCAAAATAACCTTTCCGCTTTGCTAAAGAGAAAATCGCACGCTTAGTTTGGTCATATTCTTGGTGAGACAAAGTTAAACCTGAGCCTAACTTGCTTTGATTGAGTATATTGATGAACTCCGCATCTAGGCTAGCTTCACCTGTTATTTTTACTATCGATTCTGCGATGCGCATGACAGGACCAGAATCGATGTTAATGATCACGTTATCAGAATCATTGAGGTCGATATCGAGCTGTGGGTGATAATAACCATAAGGGTTGAGTGCATCTTGAATACGTTTAGATAGCTTCGTTTTCGATAGCTGTGATGCAGGAACATCGGCTAAAGGTTCTAAATATAATTCTACATTTTCGGTGAGAGTTTTATTAACCCCTTTAACCTCAAATTCAGCAGCACTAGAAGAGTGTTGGGTAAACAGGAAAAATGAAGTGGCCAGCACTAATTGTTTAATCGAGGTCTTCACGCGGTTACCCAATTGCTCAAAACCCGAACAGGTTATGAGCAAAGCGTTAAATCGCCGAATCTCTTATGGAGGACGCTATCCTTCGAACGGCTTATCGGGTTGCTTAACACTGCAACAGTCGTTTATTAACGACTCAAATCCCAGCCCTACAGACACAAAAAAGGCGCAATTAAGCACCTTTTGAATGTCTATTACTTATTGATTTATATGGCTTGCTGACTCAAGATCAGTTGTTGTTCAGCCACACATCTTGGTTTTTTGGAGCTTTCTTCTTCTTTTTCTTCTTGCCAGTACCGGCCGGTGGCGCAACAGGTTTTAGTGCTGCGATCAGTTCAGCTGTCGCTTCTTCATCCACTTCAAAGCCTTCAATTTGCTCACGCTCAAGACGAATCTTGTTCTTCTTCTCGATGATTTTGAAGTGGTGGTAATCTTCGTGATCGATCAGAGATAACGCAAGACCAACTTCACCTGCACGACCACTTCGGCCGATACGGTGCATGTAGTCTGACGGGCTACGCGGTAAGTCAAAGTTGATTACCACTGGAAGCTTCTCAATATCCAGACCACGTGCCGCGATGTCTGTCGCGATCAGAACGTCAATCTCGCCAGATTTGAAATCTTCTAGGATACGAGTACGTGAACCTTGCCCTTTATCGCCGTGGAATACTTCTGCGATGATACCGCGCTTGTAAAGCTTGTCTGCTAGGTGCTCACAGCTGTTCTTCGCATTAACGAAGATCAGAGCTTGGCGCCATTCATGTTGTTGAATTAGGTGTGCGAGTAACGCTGTCTTGCGACCTTTTTCTACTTCGAATACACGTTGAACCAGTGTGCTCGCATTGGCACTTTGAAGTTGAACTTCAATTGGATCGCTTAGAAGTTCGCGAGTCAGCGTTTTAACTTGCTCTGGGAAAGTTGCAGAGAACAACAAGGTTTGTTTTTTGCTCGGCAAGAGCTTCAAGATTGCATCAAGTTCTTCGGTAAAACCTAGGCTTAGCATTCGGTCAGCTTCATCAAGCACTAACGTTTTCACTTTATCTAGTTTGATAGCGTTGCTCGAAATAAGGTCAAGCAGACGACCCGGTGTTGCCACCAATATATCAGTGCCGCCACGTAGCGCCTGCATTTGAGTGTTTACCGATACACCACCAAACACACAAACCGTTTTAATCGCGCCATTGAAATGCACAGCGTAAGATTTAACGCTGTCAGCCACTTGCTTAGCAAGTTCACGAGTAGGAACCAAGATAAGGCCAGAAACAAAGTTACCTTTGCCTGAACGACGGTCCAGAGGGGCATCTTCATGAATCTTTTGTAACAGTGGAAGTGCAAATGCTGCGGTTTTACCTGAACCGGTATTTGCGCCTGCAATTAAATCGCGTCCTGCTAACACACTTGGAATCACTTGCGCTTGGATAGGCGTTGGCTGTTGATATTCAAGCTCGGTAAGACGAGCTATCAAAGGAGAGATTAAGCCAAGATCAGAGAAGTTGGTTGGTGCTGTGGTGTTAGTCATTAATTGCAGGAACTCAAAGCTAAAATAATAGCGCGCTATACTAACGTATTTCCGCTGTATTACGTAACTAAATCGCCCCTTTCCAGCCTGTAACTTCAATTTAGACCAACTAAAACGGGACGAAGGCGACACAGTACCGGTTTGGTGTCGCCCCAATTGCTAACTTGATAATTGAAGGACAATTGGCGTTGAGCACCGTGAGTTTAATTCAACCACCCTGCTACCGTCTGTTCAGGTGCGTACGAATTAGGTGCGGTTAACCAGACAGCTACGGCATCGGGCGAAGCGACTAGCGGATCAAAGTCCACATTGAATTGCCACTCAGATTCACCACGTTGGTAGCCATCGTACACTACGACAAAATCATGCTCTAACTTCTTACCTCTGTTTTCACCAGCTTTTACACTTGTGACTTCGTTCATCGCCAATAGAGCGATATGTGCCACATAATCACCTTTGCCTTCGTAACTTACGCTGAACGTATCGCCTTTATGGTTGACCGTTAGCTTGGGGTTATTTTGTTGTTTAAGAGAAGGTAACGTTCTGTCTAACCAGTTAAAGTAACCGCGCCACTCTTTTCCATCGACAACAAAGCCGGGTGTGTAAACCCCACTTGTTACTCCATAAGCTTTGTACAAGCGTTGCTTCTGACTAAACGCCTTACTCGCGAACTTGTCGCCCCAACCTAAGTAATCCCAATAATCGACGTGATAGGCAAGCGGAATAACTTGTGTCCAAAGTTTTGGATGGTCTTCAAAAGTACTGAGGTACTGATCAGCAGGTGGACAACTTGAACAACCTTCAGAGGTGAAGAGCTCGATAACCTGTGCGGGCTGGCCTTCATTACTCCAGGTTTGTGCAAGCGACACTGAGGAATAGAAGCCGATCGGTAAGGCAAATAAACAAAGTTTAATCAATGATGAATTGCGTTTGGCGTGTGACATACCGAGATCCTTGTACAAAGCGAATTGAATGGCGCTCAAATACAGACCGTTATGCCTAGGTTTTTCTTTCAGGTGCTTAGTTTAAAGAGATTGAGTTTATTTCAGATACAAAAACGCCAGCTTTAGAGGCTGGCGTTTTCTTAAAATTCTATATTTACATGTTAACGCTGAGATTAACGGTTAATACCGATATCGCGTTGCATGTGACCAGATAGGTCGCTTGCGTAGTAACTACGTGGAGAGTTGTCTACGAAAAGAATATCGAAAATGTGTGCAATCAATCCTTTGAAGTTAACCGAGTAGGTTTTCTTATCCATAGAGTTAGGAACAGCGATAGTATTCATTTGTACTGCTTGAGCCATGATTGCCTCTCTATAAATTTATTAATGTGTTTCGTTCTGATGACAAGAATAATAGGTGATCTTTTGCAGGTTAAAAAATGACTAAAATTAGATTTTGGGATTAGCTTTTCTAATAAAACAAACCATTAACAATGCCACAAAATAGATATGCAGATTATGTGAGTACAAATTCAATATAGTGTTTAAATCATGCATTTAGTACAAATACCCCGCAAACAACAGTGGCCAATGTCACAGAAAATTTACATAAATTAATTTTCCACTTCATCAGCCACGTGTTCATTATCGACTTTTCGATAAGTTATATTTGTTTTTAATTTACTTGTTCAATGCCTGGCTTCTTCGCATAAACCGACGCTATAACCGCAATCGTCATCGTAGAAACCAATACCGCCAATGACCAGTAAGTTGGGATAGCCCACTCGCTATCAACCAGAAGCATTTTCACACCAATGAACACCATGATGAATGAAAGCGCGGGTTTCAAATAGATGAACTTGTCCATCATACCTTGCAGTACAAAATACAACGAGCGAAGACCAAGTAACGCAAACACGTTAGCCGCAAGTACCAAGAACGGTTCTTGTGTTACCGCAAAGATCGCAGGGATAGAGTCTAATGCAAACATCACGTCCATGACTGCGATCGCACCGATGACCAACATCATTGGAGTGAATGCCCATTTAGCACCCTGTTTAACCATTAATGCAGGGCCATGGAAGTCCTCTGTTACCGGTATCACTTTACGAAGTAGCTTTTCAGGCAGAGTATTCACACTCTCCTCTTCGCCCTTGTCTAATGCCAGCTTAATACCTGTACCAATCAAGAACGCAGCGAACACGTAAAGCACCCAGTGATATTCCGCCAATAGCTGTGCGCCTAGTGCGATCATAATTGCACGAAGCACCAATGCACCAATTACGCCCCAAAGAAGCGCACGAGGTCTTAGATGCTCAGGAACTTGGTATTGAGCAAAGATCATCGCAAAAACAAACAAGTTGTCTACGCTAAGGGATTTTTCTAACAAGTAACCCGTAATGAATGACACGGTTGCTTTTTGCGCTGTGTAGTCACTGTTCGGCGCATAAATGTCCCAAAATAGGTAAATCGAGCCAGCAAACAAAAACGCAAGTACAAACCAGAAAACACTCCAGATTGCCGCTTTCTTGATAGTAACGTTACCGCCACGAGTCTGATAGATATCAATAGAGACGAGAATAACCGTTAGCAGGAAAAAGCCCGCATAAGTCGTCATGATTGGCGATGAAAAAAAGGATTCACTATTGGTAGATAATAGAGATTGAGTTGAGTTCATTATTCCTCCGGGCGGAAGAACTGTACAAAGACCTTCCGCAAACAAAGCATATCAAGCTCCATTACGGATCTTGACTGTGATTGCGTTGGTCTCGTTGAAGTGAAATATGGGATTTCACTTTTACATACCGGATAGACTCTTGGCCTAACGAGATGACGATATGTAAACTTGCGCTAACTACTCCCCAAACGCGTGGATAATAATCCTCTGGTTGTGTTTCGTCTATATAAATTTGCACGGAAAAAGCAAAAAAGGAGCAAACGCTCCTTTCTGATTGATGCCACTTTGTCAAATAAACACGCGAATTGATTCTAAGAATAAATTCGCAAGTCAAACACACTATTGCACTGCGTAATGAAGTTGCAAAAAGAGCAATTTACAGCCCTGCGGCAGGTATTAAATACACTAACGCTGACCAAACTGATACCCAACCGACAACCGCTACCGCATCTAACCAATCTTTCTTATCCATGCATATCTCCACAAGAAGGCGACCTGCAGAGATAAAGCATAAACAATGCCAATTTTATAAATAACCCAAAGTAATAGTGTTAAATATCAGTATCAGCTTTAGTTATCTAAAACACTCCATACAATTCAACGGTTCATTGAGTTGAAGCGACTCTGGGTGGTCTTGCAGAAACTCGATGAAGCAGTCTGCCATAGAGTCAGTGGTGACCGTGCCATCACCGATCATATCCAACACAGCGTTATAGCCCTCTTTGCCTTTCATTGTATAGGCTGACGACGCGCCCCGGTAAATACGGTTGCGAGAAACAGCTTGCCAACCTGAATCATCAGAGTGAATTTCTAGATGGTGAATCCTGTGTCCTATAGGCGCTTCTTTGTGGTAACAAAACCTCAAATTATGTGTATAAGGAAAGCTACCTGAACCTGTGCCCACGACACCATTATCAATCGCGTTATTGATTGCACCTTCAAGCATGCCAGCGATCGTTTCACCTTTTACTTCATACACACCAATAGGTACGGCAAACGGTAGTAGTTTTCCGGCAATATCGGCAACAGAGACATCGCCGCTGTTCAGTGAATTTCTTACACCACCGGCGTTGTGAATGGCAAAGTCAACCTGATGCCCTTTCTTGTTCATTAGATGGTGAAATGATTGAGCAACCAAGGGGGCTAGTTGACTCGGGCCTTTAGCATCTGGAATACGTACATGGCGAAGTTTAGTGTCTGCATGAGCAATCACTTGTTGCTGAAGCCTTCGAACTCGCGGCTGGTATTTATCCGTCAGAATGCTCTGCAGCTCAGGAGCTTTCTTACACACTGCAATATTAGGGTGATTGTTTAAAAACTCACACGCCATATCGTGGGCATCGTCTTGCCCTACTTCACTCAGTTTCGCGTCTATAAAGAGTCGACGGCCTAATAACAGTTCGTTTTTACCATTGAAGTGCGTCACTTTGCCTTGAGAATCGAACTCGATTTCGCAGTGTCCTAAGCTCATGGCGTGGAAACCCGCTTGCACAACATAGGTATCGCCAATTTTCACACCGTATTCATCATCTTTAACTAAGCCGATATCAGAGAAATCACCTTGTAAGCGATGACTATGACCACCAACGATGACACCAATACCTGTTACGTTGGCTGCTAACTCTAAATCAGCTTCGTAACCAAGATGGCTAAGTAACACAATCTTGTTGATACCTGCTTGATGGATTTGCTCAATGGTCGCTTTTGCTGTTTCCAAAGCATTTTCAAACGGTGTATCGATATCTGGGTTAGCGATGCCTGCCATCTTGTCGATGCTTAAGCCGAATATTGCGATCTTCTCGCCATCAAACTCTTTCGTTATAAAAGAAGCACTTCGTGTTTCAGGCCGATAAGGCTTAACAATGTCGTTGTCCGCTAGCGTATGAGTTTTATTGATATCCTCATTCGATAGATTCCAGTTACCGGCCAACAGCGGGAATTTGATTCTTTTCGCGAAAATCGCAACGGGCTCATTACCCATGTCTAACTCGTGATTACCGAGCGTCATGGCATCTATATTAAGGGCATTCAACAAATCGGCATTGGCTTTTCCCTTGAATAAGGAAAAGTACAACGTGCCTTGGAAGCAGTCACCAGCGTGCAAGAACAAGGTTCCAACCTTCTGACGCTGGGCATCTTGTTCTATTTGTTTGAAGCGTGTTGAAATTCGAGCAAAGCCACCAGCACTGACATAAGGTTCAATGATGTGGTTGTTCATTTTAAGTGATAGCTGTAACGAGGTTGGTTCAAAGTATGAGTGGGTGTCGTTGATGTGTGCCAACACTATTTTTGTCGGCTTATTCTTTTTAGTCATATTTTCTTCTCTCTTTGTCCCTTCATACTAGGTCGAGAATCATGACAGAATCGTGAATTTTATGAAACTGCACTGCAAAAAAATACTCGAGATAGATCAAAAATCTCATTTTGCACCGTATTAATAAACAACGGGTTTTGTGACAGGTGAGCATACCGGATTTGGATTTTTCGATTATGATTAAAGATATCTGTTAGCTTTCAAATAATTAGCAGAGCCTTCCGTTAGGAGTAAGCCTATGCAACTAGAAAGAATCGAGATTTCTGGCTTTCGAGGTATCAAGCGCATGTCACTCGCGTTTGACGAGCTAACCACGCTTATTGGTGAAAATACTTGGGGTAAGTCTTCATTATTGGATGCCCTTTCCGTCATTCTGCCCTCAGACGGTGTGCCATATCACTTTGAAATGACCGATTTTCATGTCGATTACTCTGTTTCACACCCGCAGTCTCAACATCTTCAAATTGTTCTCGCTTTAAAAGCTAACGATAAGAGCGAACTTAACGCAGGTCGTTATCGCAAACTCAAACCTATTTGGGTTCAAGATGAATTTGGCGTATTTCGCATCTACTATCGCATCAGCGCGACGTTAGAACAGTATGAGACAACAACACACTATGCATTTCTTGGTTTGGACGGTAATCCGCTCAAGCTTCATCATTCAGAAAAGCTTGCTCAAGAATTAATGACCTTACATCCCGTTATCCGTTTGCGTGATGCAAGGCACTTTGATCGTCCTTTCAACGGCAAGTCCCTTAACCACAATGCTCACCTGCCGACTAATGTTCACGCAACTAATGCAAATTCAAACGGGAACGGGAACCATCACACGAGCAATGGCACAACAAATGGAAACGGCGCCAATAACGGTAATGGTCGACAAGCAAGAATAGAAAAACGAATAGACAACACCTGCCGCCGTCTTATGGCGATACCCGGACATGTTAATAAAGGTGAAATGCGCAGTAGCCTAGAGTCGATGCAAAGTTTGATTGAGCACTATTTTTCTTTCAAAAGTACTTCTCGTCGTAACCCTAGAAAACAGCGAGACGGATTGCTTTATTCTGCGGGTACCAATGATCAGAGTATTCATCAACTCGTCGAAGAGACCAAGAACAAACAAACTCGCTTATTATTCATGGGGTTACTTAACGCTTATCTACAAGCTAAAGGGCCAAACGACTTAAGGCGATGTGCGCGCCCTCTGTTGATCCTTGAAGATCCAGAAGGTCGATTGCACCCAACACACTTGGCAAGGGCTTGGAGCTTGATGCAGAAATTGCCCATGCAGAAAATCCTGACCACCAACAGTGGCGACCTACTTGCGGCGGTCCCACTTCAATCGATTCGTCGCTTGGTTCGTCAGTCAGACAAAACCATCGCCAATCAACTCAACATGAACCATTTCAGTAAGGATGAACTTCGACGAATTGGTTTTCATATCCGCTTCCACCGCTCTGGGGCACTATTTGCTCGCTGTTGGCTATTAGTAGAAGGTGAAACCGAGGTTTGGTTGTTCAATGAACTTGCCAACCAATGTGGCTATAACCTAGCAGCAGAAGGTGTGCAGATTATTGAGTTCGCCCAATCAGGACTTAAGGCACTGATTAAGGTCGCGCAAGAGTTTGGCATCGATTGGCATGTGGTAACTGACGGCGATGCGGCGGGTAAAAAATACGCAGCAACGGTGCTATCGAAGCTTGGTAATGATCAGGAAAGACATCGACTCACGGAACTGCCAGATAAAGATATCGAGCATTACCTATATATGAATGGATTTGAGAGCTTTTTCCGTGACATGGTTAAGATTCCATACGATCACCCTATCCCTCCAAAGAAAGTGGTTGCCAAGGTATTGAAGAAACATGCAAAACCCGACCTTGCACTCGCCATTGTTTCTCATTGCGAGAATCAAGGACAAGAATGCATTCCGCTTTTATTAAGGTGGACATTAAAACGCGTGATCACCATGGCGAATGGAAATACCTAAACATAATTTGTTTTATAGATGCTATCAGTTGCTCTACTGATGAAATATTTAGCTAGTCGCCTCAACCAAAAAAGGCACACCAAACGGTGTGCCTGTATAAATCGATATACAAATTAATTGGGGGTTATCTTGCAAGAGTTCACAGTGACTAACTAAGGTTAGGTTAACGAATTAAGCCTTTGCCTGTTTAGCGTGTTGTTCAACAACTTCCGAAGATTGAGTCGATTTCTCGTGAAGCCATAGCCCCGTTGCTTTCATCAAGTATCCAAATACACCACCAAGCAGTAAAGATGGCACTACAAGTTGCCAATCACCACCTGCAGCAAACGTCGCACAGCAACCAATGAAGGTGCCTGGGATATAACCTAGCCACGCTTGTTTCGCTTGAATACACATAAAGAATGCCACAATAGCAGTAATCATGTAGCCTAAAATCTCTAACCCTGCGAAGGTTGAGCTTTCGATAATCACCATTGCCCAGAATACGCCAGTCATGTTGGTCAATAAGCTACCTGCTAGTCCTTTAACGCCGCCTGTTGGCGAAGCAAAGTAACTGGTGCAACCTAAGAAACCTGCCCATGACAATAAGCCGAAAGAGATAGCAATCCATCCCCATAGACCTGACAAAATACCTGTTGTTAATGAAATCGCGACTAATGTACTCATACTATTTCTAAAGCCTAATTACGTAATTGAACGCAACCGGATTTAGCCTCACTTAAAATCAAGTAAGCATACTATGGGAAGATAGCCCTTATTTAGCCGATCACGATCACGTTAATAATGTATGCAGATGTGTATTTATCACTAGATAGAGACCGAAATCGCTTATTCAACATATTTGGTTATCAGTATTTTATCAATTTATCGTTACAGAACCGATGGCTTGCCTTTCATCATGCGCTTACCTTCTCGCTTAATACACTCAGCAAGTGGGTTCTCAGACATATCTGCACGCCAAATAAAGGACAAGGTTCTTTCCATTTCAAGCTCAGGGACATTTAATGTGACCAGTTGACCAGACTCAACAAACTGTTCGACATCGAGATAAGGTAAACACGTTAAATATGGGCCGTTTGCAACCAAACTTCTTAAAACAGGAACGTGTTCATACTCTCGCCAAACATCAAGATCACCAATTAAATGGTGAATAGAGCTATCAAAAACTTTGCGAGTACCCGAACCATGTTCACGTAATACCCATTTTGCTTGTTCTAATTGCGCCAAGCTTACTCGTTCACGCTTCGCAAACGGGTGATGAGCCGATGCAACCACCGTTAAATGGTCCGTACACCACACTTCTTGGTGAACTCGGTTGTCATCACAACGACCTTCGATAACACCCAAGTCATATTGATAATCTAATACGCCATCAATAACCGCATCGGTACTTTGTACGCCGAGCGAGATTCGCATCTCAGGAAAGTCGTTATCAATAATACTGATGAGGTCAGGAACTAGGTGTTCCGCTGGTGTTTGGCTTGCACCGAGTTTGAGCTCTCCACTTAGTAAGTGCTGCTCATAAAAACCCATCTCAATTTGCTGCGCATCTTGCAGTAAACGCTTCGCTTTAGGCCTTAGCCACATTCCCCAATGAGTAAGAGCCATTTGCTTGCCCTGCCTTTCAAACAAAGGCCTGCCGAGCATTTTTTCCAACTGTGCAAGAGACATACTTGTCGCCGACTGAGTCAACGCCAATTTGTCTGCTGCCTGACTAACGCTCCCGGAGTCTGCTACTGCATCAAATACCGCGAGTTGCTTTAATGAATAACGCAAAATTCATCCTTAATGCTTTTAATTATTTGTGTCCTGATGCTCGTTTTTTATAAAGCCAATGAGCAATCAATTTCATTCTACGCGTAACCAAATCTATATCAATAAATTTGATGTGGTTTCTAAAAATTATCAATTTTACCTCTACCCCTCAACGCCCTAATCTGGAATGGCAGGACACAACGAGCCCTGCAAAACATTACTGATTAACCATTACGGATTAACCAGGTCATTAACACTAGGAATTACACATGACGGATTGTTCAAGGGGGGGATATGGCAACCAGCACTTCTGAAAATCATCAACTGTTCTCACCAACAGAAATGATGGCGGAAGCAGAGAAGTTTGCATTAAGTAAAGCAAATAAAACCAGCAGCATGACATTGAGTTTGGCAATCATGGCTGGCGCATTCATCGGGCTTGCTTTTTTATTCTACATCACGGTAACCACGGGCAGCGCTGATGCTGGATGGGGACTGAGTCGCTTAGCCGGCGGTCTTGCCTTCAGTATGGGTTTGATCTTGATTGTGATTTGCGGTGGTGAGCTATTTACCAGCTCAGTGTTATCAAGCATCTCATGGGCTAACAAGCAAATCACCTTCACGAAGATGCTGTCTATCTGGGGCAAGGTGTATGTCGGCAACTTTATCGGTGCCATGTTCCTATTGGCTTTGGTAAGCGCAGCAGGCTTGTATCAACTGGATGGCGGGCAATGGGGCTTAAACGCTTTAAACATTGCTCAACACAAGCTACACCACACCCCAGTTCAAGCGTTTGCTTTGGGTGTGCTTTGTAACTTGTTGGTGTGTTTAGCGATTTGGTTAACGTTCAGCTCTGCTAACGCAATGACCAAAGCAATGATGACCGTGTTACCCGTTGCAATGTTCGTAAGCTCAGGCTTTGAACACTGTGTGGCGAATATGTTCATGGTTCCGCTAGGCATCACGATTCAAGCATTCGCACCAGAAAGCTTCTGGATGCAAATCGGCGCAACACCAGCCCAGTATGCAGACCTAAACGTCATGCAATTTGTCACCGCAAACTTAATACCAGTGACAATCGGCAACATCGTAGGTGGTTCAGTATTGGTCGGCTTAGCCAACTGGAGCATCTACCGTCGCCCACAACTTAAAGCAGCAAAAATTACCGCTATTACACAAACAACAGAAATTACGTCAGTTAAGGAAATTACTATGAACACAGCAACTACTATCAAGCAAATCATGAACACTCAATCAATTACACTGAGCGTAGAAATGCCAACATCAGTCGCGATTGATACACTTTTAGACGCGCAACTTGTTAGCGCTCCTGTTTGCGATGTTGAAGGTCGTCTAGTGGGTATCTTCTCTGTTCATGACGTAATGGTTGACCTTTGGTGCCAAGATTACATCCCAACTAAAGGCCAAAAAGTTGTAGACCTAATGAGCCGTGACGTTGTGGCAATCGACGCAAACGACAAGCTAGTGGACGTTGCTGAGTTCCTATGCATCGACAAAGAGCAACTGTACCCGACGACAAGCATGGGCTTCGCTACTCGCCTGACATCTCTTTCTCTAGAAGAGCGTGCAAAAGCGATGAAAGTAAGCCAACCACATATGCTTCCAGTGTTAGAAAACGGCGTAATGGTAGGTGTGTTGACTCGCATTGAAGTGATGCAAGCACTACGTCCAATCTACGGTGACCGACTAAACGTGGTTCCACAAGCTGAACTAGAAACGGCTTAACTAATCTTAAGTTGAACTATTAGGGATTAGTAGTTCAATTAGATAACTCAGTCATGGCAACGTTGACTGGCTAGAGGTAAACGGTGGCTTTTAACGTACTAAACGGTTTGACACAAAACAGACCTAAACGCGTTGCCATTTATCTCAATAAAAAAGGCGCAAAGTGAAAACTTTGCGCCTTTCTCTATTCTAACTGTTGCTTTCTAAGTATCTATTTAACTTTTGGTGTTACATAAGAGATTGATACTAGTTAGCGATCAACAATAGCTAGATTACTTCTTTACACCTTCAACGTGTAGATCCATATCTACATAGCTTGAAGCGCCCATTACTGGAATGTTGAAGTCAGCAAGTTCTAGACGAGTTGTACCAACGAAACCTGCACGCTCACCGCCCCATGGGTCTTGACCAGCACCGATGAATTCAGCTTCGATAACGATAGGCTTAGTTACACCGTGAAGTTTAAGGTCACCCATTACTTCAAGTTTGCCGTCGCCTTTATCAACAACTTTCGTGCTGTTGAATGTCGCATCAGAGAACTTACCAGCATCGATGAAATCGCCGCTACGGATATGCTTATCACGTTCTGCGTGGTTTGAATCAAGGCTTGTAGTATCAACCGTTACGTTTACTGTAGACGCTTCAACGTTGCTTTCATCAAATGAGAAGTCACCTGAGAATGTGTTAAAACGACCTTGGATAAAGCTGTAACCCAGGTGGCTAACTTTAAAGTTAACTGAAGCATGCGCACCTTTTGTATCAATCACGTAATCAGCGGCGTTCGCAGCGAAAGGCATTGCCATTGCAAATGCTAATCCTGTAGCGATAATTGACTTTTTCATTTTGAAGCTCCTATCATTTTTCGTAGCGTATCGTCTTTGTCGATAACGTGGTGTTTTATCGCCGCTAAGGCGTGTACTGATGCCATGATGATCAGTACCCATGCAGCATAGTAGTGAATCGTTCCTGCGAGATCAGATTGGTTTGCAAACAGTTCACCCATACTTGGTACAGTGAACCAATTGAATACGTCGATCCCGCGGCCATCTGATGTTGAAATCAAATAACCTGAAATAAATAAAACCGCTAAGTTAATGTACATAAAGCCGTGAGCGATCTTCGCTGCTGCAACTTCATAGCTTTTACCTTCTACTTTAGGTGACACGGTAACTAGTTTCCAAACCAAGCGGATAACAGTAACAGTAGCCAAAAGAATGCCTACCGAGCGGTGATAGTCTGGCGCTGTTTTGTACCACTCGCTGTAATATGAAAGATCAACCATCCACAGGCCTACACCAAATAAGCCAAATACTGCGAGAGCTGAAATCCAATGCATCGCTCTAGCTAAAGGGTTGTAATTTCTAACGTTGTTGTCCATGCATCTCTTCCGAATGTTAACGAATCGTGTAGTTTTGAAAAGCGTACCCTACACTAAGTTTGTGTAACATATTATTTACCAAGCTTTACAATAGTTACATCATTGCAAATTAAACGAGTTATTCAAATTATTTGAACAAGTTTGGGCTAAACGTTAAATTTCAACAATTTGCTCGATTTCGTAGAGCTCATCTGAGATGTCTAACATTTTGCGTTCCATCACTTTCTGAGCGTCTTCTATCCCCTTGTTGTAATACACTGCGCCAAATTTTTTGCTGATGAAGTCGACCAAGAATTCCGTGTCGAACTGACCAAGCTCCACATCAAGTTCATCCTGCAGGTACTTTTGGAGCGTATGAGTAAGCTCAGATTTTTGTTTCGAATCTAATTGAATGGTCATGAATGTTTCCAAATAAAGAGTAAGTAGATCAATTGTGATTTGCTGACTAGACTATAGTCGAGGTAACTAGCTAGAATTCCTCATAATTTAGAATACAGACCTGTAGAGCGCCAGTGCTATCCATAAAATCACTCAGCAATGGTTAATTTTGATAGAGAGATCAAGAACTCGCACTTTGACGATAGGTAACGGAACCGCAATTACCGTACTATTGCCCATCAATAAGATAGTAGCTGTGTATAAGGGACTTCATTGTTATTAGATCTAGTGATTAAAAGCGTTAATCAATTTCAAGACGATTGCCTAAAGCTCTGTGAACGCCACTACCCTACGGTGCACAATCAAGGGATCAGTGAGCACCATATAGGAAAGGCATTTGCTCGCCGAATGGAGCACACCTTCGTTAGCTTTAATCATGCAAGCAACATCAGCCCACTTGAAATGCTTTCCTCTAGAGAAACGCCTCGACACTTCCGAATATCTTCCGAAATTGGTACCGTTTGGATGATCAGTCATCATATGGTGAGCGCCGGGAAAACCTGTCGTAGAAAGTTAATGTTGGACATCCATAATTGGCAACAAGAGTATGGATTTTCCATTCAACCCAATGACGTTTTGATCATTGTCTCCGACCATTGGATTAGCCGAAGTAAAAACAGTGGTGAATTATTGCATTGGTGGATGGGTGAACTCCCAGACGAGATCACGGAATATAGCCAACAAGGTATCACGCTAAGAGAGAGTGATTCTCAATTCGCTACTGACTTAAATAATAATTTTAAAATCAGCCCTTGCTTCATTAAATTTGGACACCCTTTAAAGCGGTCAGGAAATCAACAACTGGTTCGTAAATACCTGCAACTTTACGCAGTACTTCAATGGCAGTAAGAATACGGGTCAACTTTTTCATTCAATATTGAAAGTAAATTGTTAGACCTTCATCCCAGTATTTTATAAAAGATAACTCATTCCCTGTTCATTAATTATTCGAACTTCCTGTTTTAATTATTAATAGCCGATCGACTCACAGTCTCGATTTTGAGAGATAGATATCATTTCTGTGTAACTCGCTTAGTCAATCTATTTTATAACTTTGACACTCCCCCATAATTTAAGCCATTAACCCTACTTTTCTCTGGTGTATCAGCGTTCTAGCCTTATATTGGTTGGGGTTAATATGTGAGACGTTACTCAGCCATTAGATTCACTTAAACTATCAAACGCAGTCAATGATAAGTAAATTTAATGGTTAATGTCATTTATCATGCTGATTTTTCGTTAGTTATATTAATTTAAATATTGACGTTACAAATGAACTTTTATTAATTGACAATTTAGTAACACCTGTCAATATTGTGACAGCCGTGACGTATATTCTCGTCATTAAATAAACACCTTTATTAGCGACTATGATTTTATCAGACAGAAGTGAATTTATTAGCTGTATATCTGTGGATGCCGATATGCAGTTTATTGCGAAATACCAAGACCTGACGCTTAGAAGCGTCTATCAACCTATATTCGACTCTTCTATGACTCAAATAGGTGTTGAGGCTTTGGTGCGCATTTCAAATAACAAAGGTGATATTGTTCGTCCTGATCACTTCTTCCATTCCGACGAAACCTCAAGCACAGACAAAATCAATGTAGAGAGGTTGAGTCGAGCGATTCATATCCGTAACTTCGCACAATCGACAATCCGTCATTTACATCTATTTTTGAACGTTCTTCCAAACGTTGGTGAGTTGTTTGCTGCAGAAAAGGTCAGCGATAGCTTGTTAGCTAAACGCCTTCACGAGCTTAACCTTTCATGCGAACAGATAGTGATGGAGTTGGTAGAGTTGAACGCAGAAAGTGAAGAGCGTTTGAAAGATGCCGCTCTTTCTCTTGCGGATAATGGCTTTCAAATAGCGGTCGATGATTTTGGAACACAAGCATCAACCGAACAACGCGTTCGTCACATTAACCCTCATATCATCAAGATAGACCGCTCGGTTATGTTGGACTTTGAACAAGGCGACACTCGAGAAATGGAGTTAGTACTTGATCTTGCAAACCAAATTGGCGCAAAGACAGTGATTGAAGGTATTGAAACCCAACAACAACTCGAAGCGATGCAGGGCTTAGGCTTCAATATGTATCAAGGCTACCACTTAGCCATGCCAAAGCCGATTGAGTTAGACATACGGCTAGCAATTTAGAATCGCCCTATTGTTCTTAAAGCCGCTTGCCCATTGAGTAGCGGATTTTTTAATGCTTGCCTATTCGTACCCTCTTACCGCTCTCACGTGTCAACACATTTCAGGACGGGACAACACGCATAAAAAACCCAGTCAAATTTGACTGGGCTGGCTTAAAAGAATCTGTTTTATATCATTCCCTAATAACCCGCAGTGGACGGTTTGATTCTATATAAAATAGCGAACATCACCGGTACTACTATTAGCGTTAGTACGGTAGCAAAGCCTAAGCCTGCCATGATGGTAATCGCCATCGAGCCGAAAAATGCATCGAATACCAAAGGAATCATACCCAAGATAGTCGTTAATGCTGCCATAGATACCGGTCGTACACGACTAATCGCACTGTCGACAACCGCTAAATATGGGTCTTTACCTGTTGATAGCTCACTGTTGATCTGGTCAAGCAGTACAATGCCGTTCTTCAAAATCATGCCGCTTAGACTCAATAAGCCAAGGAACGCTGTGAAGCTGAATGGCATATTGGTACCTAACAGACCAATTGAAACACCAATGATAGAGAGTGGAACCGTAAACCAAATCACAAGCGGCTTACGAACCGAGTTAAACAGAAGCATCGTGATGATAAACATCAGCAAATAACCCATTGGCAGTGAACCAAACAGAGATTCTTGCGCATCTTTAGAGCTTTCGTACTCACCACCCCAGCTAATGCTGTAGCCTTCTGGTAAATCTAATGCTTCTACCTTTGGTTTCACACGAGCAAACAGACTCGCTGGCGTTTCATAACCAAGAACATCGTGGTCAGCCAATACTGTTAGCGTACGTTTTCTGTCGCGACGCTGAATCAGTGGCTCAGACCATTGAAGCTCTACGCCATCAATCACTTGCTCAACTGGGATGTAAGTTTGTAGTGATGGGCTCCAAATCTTCACATTGTTTAGCGATTCGAAATCAAAACGCTCTTCTTCCGGTAAACGCGCCACGATATGTAACATATGAGTACCATCACGCAGTAGGCCGATGTTGTAACCGCCAAACGCCATCTGTAATGTCTCAGACAAGTCAGTTTTTGAAATGCCTAGGCGACGAGCCTTAGATTCGTTGAACAGTGGTACAAGTTCTTTAGTGCGTTCACGCCAGTCATGACGAACATTTCGAGAGCCTGGATCGGCAAGCAAGATGTCTTCGACTTCAACTGCAATGTTACGCAGTACTTGTGGATCGGCACCGATAATACGCGCTTCAATTTTTGAAGCGGGTGACGGACCAAACTCAATCAACTTGAACTGGAACGTTGGTTGCTCAAATTCGTTCGCTAAGTCTTTGTCTAGCGCCGCTAGAGCCTTAAACATAGTGTCGCGGTCAGTGGTTCTTACTTGTAACTGGGCGTACGCTTCGTAGCTTTTCTCTGGTTGGTAAGTCAGTGCGAAACGTTGCATGCCCTGCCCAACCGTTGTCGTTACAAACTCCACGTCGTCTTGCTGGCGAATGTAGCTTTCAACTTTTTCTGTCTGCTTGATCGTTTCACGAACATCGGTGCCTTCTGGCATCCACATGTCTACGTAAAACATTGGGGTATTTGACGGCGGGAAGAACTGCTGCTTCACCATACCAAAACCGACGACAGAAACTGCTAATAGAGCGACCATACTAACTACAGTAAGCCATCTAAATCGAAGTGCTACTTTCAGACACGCACCGAATACCACAAACAGGATGCCTTTGTATGGGTCTTCGTTCTCATCAACCTTGTCTTCTTCTTTAAGCAACATCTCGGCAAGGAATGGCGTTAGTGTTAGTGCAGTTACCCAACTCAAAAACAGTGAGAAACACAGTACCCAAAACAGTGAACCCATGAATTCGCCTGTCGCATCCTTCGACAAACCAATCGGTGCAAACGCTGTGATAGCGATAATGGTCGCACCTAACAGTGGCCATTGTGTTTGCTTGACGATGTCTTTCGCTGCTTGAAGCTTGGTTTTGCCTTTCTTCAAGCCCACCAAAATACCTTCAACGACAACAATCGCATTATCCACCAGCATACCCAGCGCGATGATCAGTGCCCCCAGAGAGATGCGGTGCAGTTCAACATCGTTGTAATCCATCAGGATGAAGGTACCGAATACCGTCAATAGAAGAACCAAACCGATGATCAAACCACTGCGTAAGCCCATTGCGAACAACAATACAATGATAACGATGGCTACCGCTTCAACTAGGCTGATTAAGAAGTCAGCCACAGATTTGTCTACTTCTTGCGCTTGGTTGTAGAAGTAATTCAGTTCTACACCCGCTGGCTTAATGCTTTCTAGGCGATCCAGTTCCGCATCCAGTGCTTTACCAATCTCAACCACGTTTACACCAGAAGAGAACGCAATACCCAAGTTGATTGCTGGTTTACCGTTGTACGTTAATACATTGCCCGGCTTTTCTTGAATACCACGAGTTACTTCAGCGACATCTTTCAAGCGAATCAGGTTACCTGTATCGCGACCATGAATGATCAGGTTTTCTAGTTCTTCAACCGTGCTTAAGGTGCCGTTTGGCTTGATCGTGAGGCTTTGACCATTCAGCATCACCTCGCCTGCCGATACCACACTGTTTTGCTGTGCTAGCAGTGACGTAACCGTCGACATATCTAGGTTCAATGCGGCTAAGCGTTCCAGTGACATCTCAACAAACAGTTGTTCTTGTTGGTCACCTGCAATGCTTACTTTACCGACACCGTCGACCAGTTCGATTTCACGCGTTAGGTAATCTGCGTACTGTTTGAGCTCAACGTAATCGTAACCATCACCGGTCAGCATGATCATCACACCAAACACATCACCAAAATCATCGATGATCTGAACGGAATTTACACCACTTGGCAGTGTTGGTTGTAGATCGTTGATCTTACGGCGCATTTCATCCCAGATCTGAGGCAGCTCGTCTGGACCGTAGTCCATCTTCATACTGACCATAATTTGGGACATACCGTTCGATGATGTCGAGGTAATCTTGTCGATGTACGGAAGCTGTCTTATCTCTTTTTCTAGTGGGTAAGTCAGCTCTTCTTCAACTTCCATTGACGTAGCGCCAGGGTAAGTTGAAATAATCATTGCATCTTTAATGGTAAAAGCTGGGTCTTCTAGACGGGATAGATTACCAAAAGACGTCACACCGCCAATGGCCAAAATGACTAGAAACAGCCAGCTGATTACTTTGTTCTTTATTGAATATTCTGCGATGTTCATTCTGCTTTTCCTGACAATTGGATTCCGTCACGGAGTTTTCTTAAATTCGAATTTACGAGTAGCTCACCTTGCTCAACACCATGAGCGATGAGTGCGCCTTGGCCACTGATCTTGTCGACTTCTACTTCGCTTTTGAATGCTTGTCCGTCTTCCATTTTCCACACATAGAACTGATTCGCTTCAGAGCCCGCTTCTAGCGTTGTCATTGGTAATTGGTAGCCTTGAACATCGCTCAGGCCCGCTTTCGCCATATCTACATTGACCGTAACGCTCGTGCCTGGCAGGATTTCACTTTCAGGCTGCTGCATCTGCATCCAAAATTCGTAGGTACGGGATTGTGGGTGCAGTTCACTGGTGTGTTCTAGATACGTCAGTGGATATTGGCCTGTGTGACCGCCAAAGGTCGCCTCAGGACGATAGCTATTTGAACGCATGTCTGGGCTAATTGACGCCAAGATCGAATCTGATACTTGAATTCGCACATACACCTTGTCGTTCTGGTACACACTCAGTAGTGTTTCTCTAGGCGTCGTATTTTCGAATCGTTGCTTATCGACAGTTGAAACTGTTCCTGAGAACGGCGCTAAAAGTTCTGTGTAACTCAGCTTGCGTTTCGCCGCCGCCAAATTCGCCGATGCGAGCTTATAGTTAGCCGTCAGTTGGTCGTGTTCTGATTGCGATAACATTTCGCTGCCAAACATCTCCGTTCCACGGGCCAACTGTTTGCTTGCCAGTTTGAATTGAGATTGAGCATCAGTCAGATCTTGGACGTACGTTGCGTTATCTAAGGTGGCTAATAACTGCCCTTTTTCGACATTGTCGCCCGCTTCTACTAATACTTGTTGAATCTCGCCTGCTAGCTTAAATGCCAAGGGAGTCAATTCAGCTGGCATCACCTGTCCATTAAAACTTCTGAACTGATTAGTAAGCGGTGCGCCAACTTCAAAGGTAGAAACCAACAAAGGTGGTTGTTCACGGTGTACAGCTTCATTGTTACAGGCTTGAAGTAACAGAACCGACGCGACAACAACTGATAATTTTGAAAGGTTCAATAAATACCGCCCTCACGAAGCCAAGCTTTTACTTGTTGTCCGTCTGATAACACATCCACACCCGCTTCAACGATAAGGTCACCAGACGACAATCCGTCGATAACCTTGCCTTGCTCATCAAGAAGGACTTGTACTTTAGAAATCAGTTGAGAGTCAGGGTTATAACGCCATAGTTCACCATGGCCTACGTCTTTGTTTAACCAAGCTGAATCCACAATACCAATGCCGTAGTCAGATTTACTTTTCTGAACTTCAACTTGCGCTGTCATACCAGAAAGTAGATTGATGCCTTCTGGCTTTTCGATAGACACAACCGCTTGGTAGCTGTTGGTATCTTCATCTGGTTGCGTTGAGATTTCTTTAAAGCGAGTCGGGATACGAATGCCGCAGTGGCTGTCCATCACAACCCACATGTTTGAGCTCGTTAGGTCTTGAATAGAACGGTCTTCAAGCTTTGATACTGGAATTGAAAACGTCACATCCATTTCACTGTGATTCAAAATATTCAGTACAGGCTGCTTTTCTGCGATCAATTGATATTGCTTTCCAAACACCATCGATACCACGCCATCGAATGGAGCAACTAAGGTAGTGTAGCCAAGGTTTGTTTTTGCTTGGTCCAACTCAACTTCAGCGGCAGTAAAGGTGTTTACGGCTTGGTCGTAGTAATCGGTACTGACCAGTTTTTTCGCATACAACTCAGAAGCTTGTTTGTATTGGCTGTTCGCCAGATCAAATTTAGCTTGGGCTGCGTCAACGGCAATACGGTAATCCGTCGCGTCTAATACGGCTAACACCTGACCTTTCTTCACTTCTTGTCCCATACGAACATCGAAGGTTTCTATATCTCCACCCACTTGGAAAGAAAGTGCCGCACGGTCGGTTGCATCAACCTTTGCAATGAAGCTATCGAGATCAATATCAGTCTGTTGTGGGATTTCGAACAGCTTGACTGGCTTGATTACCTGCACATTTTCCTCTGACTGAACTTTGTCACATCCAGTTAGAGAGCCTGCGAGCAATAGTGCTGCAATAACAGCTCCCATGCCCTTGCTCGATATGGCATTGATAGACAAATTGAACTGCATGATGCCTCTCCGTTTAATTATTATGATTTATTACACAGGTGGGCAGTATATTTAATATTAAATAATTCTCAAGATTTACTTTCCACTTGTGCAGTATTTTTTATTTCAGTAAAAACAGTGTAGAATGTTGTAATCAGGTAATTATGTGAAATGAAGATGACCGAAAAGAAGCAAGGTAGAAGAAGTGCAAAAGACGCCGAAGAGACGCGTTTTTTGATCATGAGCGTTGCCGCAGACATGTTCTGTGACTTTGGCTACGATCGTGTATCACTGCGAAACATCAGTGAAAAGGCAGGCGTCTCGCATAGCCTTATCCGCCACCACTTTGGTAGCAAAGAAAAGATTTGGCATGCAATAAGTGATTGTTTACACGATTATTTTCAGTCTTACATCAGTAAGATTATGGAAGAGCTGCCAAAAGATGTTGCGCCAAATATCGCTATCTACCTGTTTAGTATGCGTCTGTTCACCAACATGATTCACTCACGTAGGCCAATGCAGCTTATTTCAGACTCTGTTCGCCAAGAAGACAACCTAGTTGATTACTTCATCGACAATGTCGGCGATGTTGAAAAAGAGATTAACGGGCTTGCCGCTGAGTACAATGCAGCTAACCCAGACAAAATGATCAACATTTACGAAGTTAAATGGCAAATGATCATGTACGCAAACGGCGCTGTATGCCTCACTCCCTTTATGGAAAGCACTTGGAATGAAGGTGATATGGTCACCTCACCCGAAGACGCCCTACTTAAGCATTGGCAGCTTTTCAACACGCAGATGGTCAGCAAGTTCAATATTGATGAAGAGTGGGCTCTAAATCCAACCTCGATTGAAGAGCTGATTTATGAAGTGCCATGTGAATGGAAGTGTAACCAGGAACATAAAGCTTAATCGGGTTCATAACCATTATGAGCTTATAAGATACAAAAACGCGCCGTTACAGAAGTCACTGTAACGGCGCGTTTTTATATGTATAGATCTTTAAACTGGAGCTTTGTACAGCTTATTAGCGACGTGCTTTACCGCGGTTTTGGTGAATCTTAAGCTTCGCTTTCATCTTACGTTTTTCTGATGAACGGCTTTCGCTGCGACCACCACGATCGGGCGCTAGATCTTTTTCAAGGCTTGGTTCAAAGCCCTCTAGCCACTCTTGAGGCAAGCGAGTATCAAGTAATCGCTCAATATCACCCAATAGGTAAGCTTCATCCTGACTCATCAAAGAGATCGCTAAGCCGCTGTTACCCGCACGGCCAGTACGTCCGATGCGGTGAACATAATCTTCTGCTTTAAATGGCATGTCATAGTTCACAACTTGTTCTAGCTGCTGAATATCAATACCACGAGCTGCCACGTCGGTTGCGATCAACGCACGAACTTTGCCTGACTTGAAATCGTCTAGGGCTTTTTGACGCGCACCTTGGCTCTTATCGCCATTGATTGATGCCGCTTTAATGCCGTCTAACTTAAGCTCTTTAACGAGAGCATCAGTGCCCTGCTTAGTCTTTGTGAACACCAACACTTGTTGCCAGTTTTTTGAACCAATCAAATACGCTAATAGCTCACTTTTACGCGACTTATCTACCGGGTAAACCATCTGTGTTACGGTTTCAGCGGTGCTGTTTTTTGGCGTAACTTGGATTTCACTTGGCTTCTGCATCATACGGTGTGCAATCGCTTTGATTTTGTTATCAAACGTTGCAGAGAAGAACAGAGTTTGACGCACTTCGTTCATGCGAGAAAGAATACGCTTGATGTCAGGCATGAAGCCCATATCTAACATACGGTCAGCTTCATCCAGTACCAGTACTTCCGTTTGGCTCAACATGATGTTTCTAGTGAACATGTGATCAATAAGACGACCAGGCGTCGCGACAAGAATATCTGCGCCACCGCGTAAGTTATCAGTTTGCACCTTCATGCTAACGCCGCCGTAAGCCACCACGACTTTAATGTCGGTGCCCTTTGCGTAGCTAGTTAAGTTATCGAAAACCTGTTGTGCCAATTCACGAGTTGGCACTAATACAAGCGCACGAACGAGCTTAGGGTTCGGAATAACGTTGTCTTTTGTCTCGATTAATCTTTGAATAATCGGTAAACCAAACGCAGCCGTTTTACCTGTACCCGTTTGAGCACCAGCCAGTACATCTTTGCCTTCTAATACCAATGGAATTGCTTGTTCTTGAACACTGGTAGGAGCCGTAAAATTAAGCTCAGACAACGTGGCAAGAAGATGCTCAGATAATCCTAGTTGGTTAAAAGATTTTGTAGATTCAGACATAGTATGATGCTCAAAGATTAAATAGGCGCGGATTGTAGCAAACCTGCATTACGCTGTTTACCTTTCCTTTTGATTTTTCTTCATTTGAAGCGCATTAAACTGCTTAACTTCCTCTAAAACGTTGGGATAAAGCTCATTAAAGTGACACTGCAACGTATCATAGTGACGTTCGAGGTCATCGTAACATGCCTCGAGCATACCGAGCTTAGGCCTTCTCAACGCCATTCGCTGCAACACCACCTCTATAGATGACATGTCTTGATAGCTCTCTAACCATCTATGCTCAGCCATTTTCTGATGAACCATAACGAAATTTTCAGGCCAGTGTGGCTCTTGATGTTCAAAGATCTGCTCATGGCTATCTAAACAAAAACGCTCTAATGTCTGCTGTGAAAACTGATCCCAATGATTGGCTAAGCAGTGATCCCAAAATACATCGAGTGCGATAGGCGCAAAGCGTCGTGTTTGGTCTGAGAAAAGTGATTTTGCAGAACGAGATACATCATGACGATCAGTATAGCTATCAACAAATCGATGAAGCCTAATACCGTCAGAAAGGGAATCAGAATAGTGTTTATTAGGGTCGCCTTTAACAAAATCACCTAACAGGTTACCTGCTAAGTTGCTGTTACAGTGCTTGGCGATGTGAAGGTGTGCGAGAAAGTTCATTGAACCTCATTAAAGTATCGAGAACTAAGTAACATGGTAAACGTACTCGTTTATCTTCGCGAACTTTAATGAGGATAGTTTTGGTATGACGTGTGAGCGAATACGATTTGCTCAGTTTAGAATTGTTTGCTTTGAGAATCTTTAGCTAAGAAAACTTTTAGCTTTAAAACGTTTCAGTTGAAACTGAATTAAAGATCTTAAAAGCTTAGTTCGAAGACTTGAAAAGCTCTTCTGCTAACTGTTTCACTGTCTGCTCATAGTCAGACAAATCAATGCCAATTTCCATAGCATCTAACAACTCTAGACTTTCGTCATTATAAGATTGGTCACTCATTGTGCCCCCTCTATTCCTTGATGTGGACATGATGTCCGATTAACTAGTGCACCATCTTGGACTTATATTATGTCACTTTGATGAACGCACTCTACTCTACCCATTCCATATTCATAGCTTAAAGCTACTCGCGATCATTAACGCTTTTTTGCGCTAAAGGGGTATACGCGAACGACATATGTACTGCCACCTTACACCAAGTACAACAAATTACTCTATAAATTTTGAAACCGATCATGGTCAAACGTTTGCTTTGCTCATTTGAATGCTGACACGCCCCTTTGTGTAAATATTAATTTACAGTGGATGCTTTTAATTACAATAAGAATTGCATTTGGAATTAAACTCAATCAGAATACTTCAAAATCGAGATATTCTTTGGGTTTATGCGCTTAAGCTAGAAGAATTACAATGAAAACACACCCTAACGTAAAGAATTATATACAATGAATAAATCAAAGGTTTTTGGTAGTACTTTGATCATTGCAGGCACAACCATTGGTGCTGGCATGCTCGCTCTTCCACTTGCTTCTGCAGGTATTGGCTTTTCAACTTCACTTTTCTTGATGCTGGGTTTATGGGCGTTAATGGCTTTTACTGCGCTATTAATGGTAGAGCTTCACCAATTCGCAGAATCTGACGCTACCCTACACACGTTAGCTCATACCATTTTGGGGACAAAAGGAAAGTGGATTGCGAGCTTCGCGGTGATGTTTCTTTTCTACGCTCTGTGTGCGGCATACATAGCTGGCGGCGGTGCGCAATTTAACCAACGAATTTCGGATATCGCGGGTATCGAACTTAATGCTCAAATCACCACGCTTCTATTTACCCTATTAGTTGCCGGCGTTGTTACGATTGGTACACACAGTGTTGATAAAGTTAACCGCGTTTTGTTTGGCTTAAAGCTTATCGCGATGGTTTTGGTACTCAGCTTCCTAGCGCCAAACATTACCTCTCAATACTTAATGAGCATGCCTTTACAGCAAGGCCTGATTGTTGCGGCTATTCCGGTTGTGTTTACCTCTTTTGGTTTCCACGGCAGCATCCCATCAATTGTTCGATACCTAGATGGTGACGTTCGTTCTTTACGTAAGGTAATGATTATTGGCTCGGCACTGCCTCTGGTTATCTACGTTTTCTGGCAAAGTGTTACTTTGGGCGTGATTAGCCAAGAGCAGTTGTTGTCTGACACAAGCTTGGGCGCGCTATTAGTCTCGCTATCGCAAACGGTTCATCAATCCAACCTAAGCGTGATCGTCGGTGTGTTTGCAGACCTTGCACTGCTGACATCTTTTATTGGTGTGAGCTTGGGCTTATTTGAATTCATGGGCGACTCACTGAGCAAGAAACTAGGTAACGCAAAACGTGTTAAGACAGCTGCTATCACCTTCTTACCGCCACTGGGGTTTGCCTTATTTTACCCACAAGGCTTCATCATGGCTTTAGGCTACGCAGCCATTGCACTTTCAGTGCTCGCGATTCTGTTACCAACAGTGATGGTCTACAAGGTTCGTTACACTGATTTCTCTGTCAAACCACAATCTTCAGAAGCCAGTTACCAAGTGTTAGGCGGTAGCAAAGCGTTGTTTTTAGCAGGTAGCGTTGGCGTATTTATCATTGCGATTCAAGTTCTTATTTCAGTAGGGTTACTGCCTTCTTTAGGCTAATAAACCTATACAGAACTAATTTACTTGATTCAGATCTCATAAATGACATATCACTATCATTAATTTTCACAATTAGTCGATTGAAGTCACATTTTTATTGAGGTCGGTTATTTAGAGTCCACGGTAAAGGATTTACCGTGGAGTTTTTATGAAAGAAGTACAATTTCGAACGATAGACAAACTGTTTATTAAGATGTCGATCAACGACAAGTTTTGGGTCATTTTCTTAATCTTTTTTGCCGCTCTGGCAAGCCTAGCTGGACTGAACTACGTCAACAAAATGGAACACATTGACGTAACTGCAAAACAGCAGGTCGAGTATCAACTGCAAGGCATTTTATCAGCATCAGATTCCCCGGCATCTGTTCGCTCTGTTAGCCAGCAAACTCGCGCTCAACAAACCACTATTTCAAATAATGGTTCTGTGACTGCCACAGCACTCGCACAAGATGGCAACTACTACTCACTTACCGTTTCAACTAACGATATACAGAATCAAAAGCAGCAAGCACTGAACACTTTATTACTGAGCTTCTTGTGGTGTGTGCCTTTTGGTCTTTTCTGTTACTGGGTAGCGACTTTCCTAGGCGGCGCACTTTGGGTTCTTTATTCAACGACTCAAAAGATTGGTGATGGTGACTTAACATCACGCCTTGGCTTCCACCCTGGCCGTGATGAGTTCGGCACGATTGGTTGTGCGCTTGACCGTTCAATGGACACGCTTAGTGAGTTAGTCAACAACGTAAACCACAGTGCAGCAACGCTAAGCGAAACATCGGCTTCTTTCGAAACTGAGATGAAGCGCAGCGAAACACAAATCATGAGCCAAAATGCCTCTCTAGACTCTGTAGCGACAGCAATGGATCAGATGACAGCTTCGGCAAATGAAGTCTCTAACATCTCTGCACGCTCAACTGAACAAACAGAACAAGACGCGCAGCAAATCAACGATAGCCACGCGAAGGTTCAACAGGCAATCTCGGAAATCACCACCCTTTCTTCTTTGATTGAGCAAACCTCATCTTCTGTTACTAGCTTGAATGTGAATACGAGCCAAATTAACGAGGTCATCACGACGATCAATGCTATTTCAGAGCAAACTAACTTACTTGCTTTAAATGCCGCGATTGAAGCCGCTCGTGCGGGCGAGCAAGGCCGAGGTTTCGCTGTTGTTGCTGATGAAGTAAGAACACTGGCAAGCCGCACTCAGTCGGCTACTGTAGAAATCCAAGCGATGATTGAACGCTTACAGCAAGAGAGCCAAAATATCGCGAAGATCACCGAACAGACGGTTGACCAAGCGCAAACCAGTAGCCAGTTGATTTCAAACATTGGTCACGACGTAAACTCGATTGCAGATTCAGCTCAAGCACTAATGGACATGAGTATCCAAATCGCAACATCAGCCGATGAGCAAAGTAACGTTGCCAATACGATTGCAGCAGAGCTTAACGATATTCGAAGCCAATCCGATGTGATTAAAGACGTGGCTCAGAATTCTTCAAATGGCGTATCTAGGCTAACAGAAGCGTCGGTTTCTCTATCTCAGACATTGGCACGCTACCGAACTTAAGGATCAACTGGTGAACTAGCGGCGTGAATTGAAAACAAACTAATGAGGACTCGTAATGGGTCCTTTCTTTTTGGCTTTTGTTTAATAACATTACAAGAACCATGGTCAATAACGATGACATTATCAATTACCATGAAGCAAGTCGCAAAGGAGAGATTAAGAAGTGTCAGAACTGTCTAATATTCGAGCTTAGGAGTAATCTAATTGAACGGGTCTTTTTTCGCTTACCCCCTTGCTGCAGGTGACACATAATGAATAAAACAGAAACACCAAACACCGACGACATTACATGCCCTTTATGCCAACACGACGAGTATCTGCTTTCAGAAAGTGGAGAAAAGTTTACTTGTGCATCTTGCGGTTTCCACACCAAACAATTTAGTAAGGTAGTCAGCCTTCAACTAAGCTCTACCCCACCAAAGCTGCAGAATTCGATATACCACCATTTGAGCAGTGCTTGCCATTAATCCAAACTGAAATTTCTTCTAAACTGTAGATATCCTGAGCCGCGAGTTCTGCTGAGTCGGCTTCGGGATCTACGATTGCTTCATCAATACTCGGGCGTAATCGAAACGATTGGATACCCGCGCGAACACCAGCCTCAATCCCTTTCAACGTATCATCCACGTAGATGCACTCATTTGGCAGAAAGCCCATGTTCATGGCCGTGTACATGATTAGATCAGGCTCTGGCTTCCAGCTGTTAGCATCAAAAGCTGAGAACACTTTGCCTTTGAAGTCGTCTAGCATGCCTGTCATCGCCAATGAAGATTCAACCCTAGATTTCGGTGCATTGGAAGCAATACAAAACTCGATGTCTTGTTGTTTGAGGAATTCAATAAGTTCGATAGCGCCATCCATCGGTTTTAAATGACGCTGGAACAGTGCTTGTAATTCATTGCGATATAACGGCTCAAGTGTATCAATCGAGATAGATAACCCAAGACGTTCTTGTGTATCCATTAAGATGTCGGCTAGCTTCCCGCCTTGAAAGTGCGCATAGCAGTCGTTGACGTTTAGCTCCGCTCCAAAGCCAGTGAAAACGTTCACCAAAGCTTGGCAGCACAGCTTTTCACTATCGATAAGTGTTCCGTCACAATCGAAAATCACACATTTAGTCTGTTCTAACCGCATAGGTATCTCACTCAGATTGAATCCAAGTTTTATCCTATAGTGTTCTTTCAATGCGCGAGATGATTGAGGTAACAGTTTGCAGATACAGACTTATTTCTCTTCGCGAAATATGGAGTTGATCACTTTATCGCTCAGCATAAGCAACAGTTTTCATTAAATTAACCCAGATTCTACGAAACCAAATACTGCGAGGTTTACATAAGCTACTCAATTTCAGGAGAAAATATAAATCACTACTTCCTAGCCGGATCGTGGTGAATCGATAAAAAAAATGGCTTATAGGCTACTCAGATAGAGCGACAATTAGCTAACAACCGACTCTTCTAAGACCTTAGCTTCAAGCGAAGGTGAAGACGCATATTCTACAGTTCCAGTATCGGGGTACGAATCTCGGATAGCGACAAACTCGGATAAGTGTTTCAGTAGCAATTTAGTTAGCTGAGGATCAAACTGGTAGCCACACTCTCGCTCAAACAAATCGACCACCATATCTAACGGCCACGGTTCTTTGTAGCAACGTGCACTAAGCAGCGCATCAAACACATCGGCTACGGCAGTGATACGAGCAAACAGGTGTATTTCATCACCCACTTTTCCATTCGGGTATCCAGCACCATCCCAACGCTCGTGATGTTCGTTAGCAATGATTGCCGCGAGGTTGGTAATATCACCCGCTCCGCTCTTTAGTAAGTTATAGCCAGCCGTAGTATGAAGCTTCATCACCTCCCACTCTTGGTCGGTTAATTTCCCAGGTTTATCCAAGATTGATTCAGGGACTGAAATCTTACCCACATCGTGCATTGGGCTGATGATCTCAATCATCTCGACCTCGCGATGGCTCAAGCCACGATACTTAGCAAGCAGTGCAGACAACTTGGCTACACGCTTAACATGATTACCAGTTTCGCCAGAGCGGGTTTCAATTGCCTCTCCGAGAACATGAATCATATCCTTTTGGATATTCAAGGTCTGTTTCTGAAGCTTTAAGATTCGTTTGTTCTTATTCGCCAACTCTTTCTTTTGGCGCAGAGTGACAAATTGCATCAAGATGATCAGGCTCAAACCCGCAATCACCATCGACAGCCCCAATAACAACTGGAAGTTTTTGCGAATAAAGGATGAAGGCTCGTTAATGAAAACCGCTTCGTCAGGTAACGCGTTTCCACTAATCCCGTATCTCTTCATTGCAGGGTAATTGAATACAAAACGTTTGTTGTCTCCGGGAGTTAACGGTGTAGTAAAACCAAGTGGAAGGTATTTATCCAACGCATCGACGGCCTGTTCACCCATGCTTTGTGAGTGATTAACGTAACCACCGAGTACATCACCCGAAATATAGAACTGCCATAAAGCAAACACCGGAGCAGCACTCGCTTTTGACAACGTATCCGCAATCTCTTGGTAAGTGTGATAAACCCCTTGCTTTAACTCGGTGTTGTAATGACTGAGCAATACCGCATCGTCCGCAGAGATCCCTTCCAAAAATTGGCTCGTATGCTCCAGCGACAAGTCGCGAATTTCTACGAGATTGATATTTGAAAATTCAGCCATCATTTTGTTCATTTCTTTATGAATCAATTCAGACGTGACACTGTAATCATTTACAAAATAGAGATTCTTTAGATTAGGTCTTAATTTGGAGATCAGCTTAATATTAACGTCTATCTGATCGTTATCGTAAAGCACAGTTGCTCTGTCAGACACCGCGTACATGTCGGTGCTGAAATCATTGATGCCGGCTGCAACGACAGGTGTGGAGCGATCAATCAAATTAGGCAGAGATTCAAGAAAATTGGCTGCGTTATCGTCCGTCGCAATTACGCCATCAAATTTATAACCTGCATACTTCGCACGTAAGTAGTTCGCGAGAGAGTCGTAATACTCTGGGCTGTGGACACGCTTTGAATCCAAATACTCTATTGAGAGTTTAACTTCGGTTTGAGACTGGCTGAACGCACTGTCTATCCCTTTTTGGAAGTCAGCAGTCCATTGATAAGAAGGTTCGTATGAGTGTAAAACTAGGATGCGTTTAATATCCCAGTCGTTAGCAAAACTGAGTGAAGAATAAGCGCTAACACATAATACAGCGATTGATATCAATAGCTTGTACATACAATACCCTTTAAATAAGACGGGGTATTGTACTTAGATTAACGCTTTGTCAAAGAATCTTTAGTTCTCGATCCATACTTTATCGCAAGAAGCATGATCTTGTGCCCAAAAATCGTGTAACTGCTTAGCAAAGTTGTTGATACTTTGACCATTTTCAGCAACGACATCCGAGATCAATAGGGAACCATCCGCTTCTGTGACGATAGCGCTCGCCACAACTTCACCGTTTTGAGTACCAATATATAATACATGATCGTCAGAAAGCATAATTTGGCTCAAGAACTCAAGCATGTGTGCCCTTTCGATTTCATCTTGGTAAACGCTTGCTTGGTTGAGTGAAAATAGCACGGTCAATTTATGGAAATCGACTTTATGCAGTTCATCAATTTGGGAAGGAGTTTGATCTTGTGCTAGGAGTTGGTATGTCTTGGATGGAAGTTTGCTTTGATAAAGTTCACGGCCGAGGAGACTCTCTTTTGCGGGGTAAGCAATATCGAGCTGACTAAATAGCCATTGGTTTTTCTTGTGTGCAATTTCAGGTATTTCGTTATTCATTCTTTTAGTACCTACGGTTAGTATCCCCAAATATCGCAGTTATTTGGAAGACATACGGTCGGCTGAGGTGCCGAGCTACAAGCAGAGAGCATACAGAGCATGACCAAGGCCAACAAGTACTTTAAATGCTTCATATTTTTCATTATCCAACAACATCCTTTAAGAACTTAACGAAAAGCTCTACACTCGTATCCAAGCTTTCAATATCCTTATAGTAAACAGAACTATATAAATAAAAAGGACTTCTTATGAAAAAAGCCTTAATAGCAGCAGGTATCGTGACAATGTTAGCTGGCTGTTCGGACAACGAGGTTGGCGACGTCTCACTGGGTTTCTTCACAATGAAGGATATCAAGATGTCTTCATTAGATGACGATAAGATCGCGGGTGTTACCTGTCATATCGCATCAATCGAAGCAAACCTTAGCCTTTCTGATCCAAGTGATAGCTCTATATCTTGTCGTCAAACAGGTGAAATTACACCAGAAATGATTGCTCAAATAGACAAGAGTAAGTCTGGCGAAGTGGTATTCAAGCAATCGAAAAGTATCTTCTTTAAAACAATGAAGGTTCGTCGTATCTACGATGCAGAGAATCAGTCGCTGCTCTACTTGTCTTACACCACCAAAGAAACAGAAGGTAGCTTCAAACACAGCCTTTCAACTGTTCCACTATGGGGTACAGAGGCTTACGTTGATCCAGCGACGTTAGTACAGCCAACCGAGTAGTTTCAAACATATAGTTAGTTGAATCACCTGTACAGACATTGTGCAGGTGATTCAAAATGTAATAAAAATGAAAGAAACAGAAACAAAATGTGATATCATGCGGCAAAATTTTTTCACTGTATTTTTCATATGAAGTTTCCTGGACAGCGTAAATCTAAGCACTACTTTCCAACTCACGCACGTGATCCGTTGGTCAACCAAATTCAACAAACGCCTAAGCTTCACCGCGCAACGATTGTGGGTGTTGGCCAAACGATTGTTGATATCGAAGCCCGTGTTGACAACGAGTTCCTAGAAAAATACGAGCTGAGTAAAGGTCACTCACTGGTATTGGAAGAAAGTAAAGCAGATGCGCTGTATGAAGAGTTAGTTGAGCGCGGTTTGATCACGCATCAATATCCTGGCGATACTATCGGCAACACACTGCACAACTATTCCGTACTTGCGGACAGCAAATCTGTCCTGCTTGGCGTAATGTCTAAGAAGATTGAAGTTGGCTCATTTGGTTATCGTTACCTTTGCCGCACTTCTTCTCGTATGAATCTAAACCACCTTCAAACTGTTGATGGTCCAATTGGTCGTTGTTACACGCTGATTTCTGAAGATGGCGAACGTACGTTTGCAATCAACGAAGGCCACATGAACCAACTTCTTCCAGAAAGCATTCCTGAAAAAGTCTTCGAGAAAGCTTCTGCATTGGTTGTGTCGTCATACCTAATGCGTGGCAAACCTGAAGATCCGATGCCAAAAGCGGTACAAAAAGCGATTGAATACGCGAAAGCGCACAATGTGCCTGTTGTACTAACACTTGGTACTAAGTATGTGATCGAAGGCAACGCTGAATGGTGGCAAGAATACCTGAAAGAAAACGTAACCATCGTCGCGATGAACGAAGATGAAGGTGAAGCGCTAACGGGTGAAAAAGATCCTCTATTGGCTGCTAACAAGGCACTTGAGTGGGTTGACCTAGTTCTATGTACTGCAGGTCCTATTGGTCTATACATGGCAGGTTACACTGACGAACCAGCGAAACGCGAAACCACACTGCCATTGTTACCGGGTAACATCCCTGAGTTCAATAAATACGAATTCAGCCGTGCGATGCGTAAGCAAGACTGTAAAGACCCAGTAAAAGTGTACTCTCACATTGGCCCTTACCTAGGTGGCCCACTTGAGATTAAGAATACCAATGGCGCTGGCGATGGTGCACTTTCAGCACTACTTCACGACATGGCAGCAAATAGCTACCACCACGTGAATGTACCAAACTCAGAGAAACACGAGCACACTTGTCTAACTTACTCTTCACTGTCTCAAATTTGTAAGTACGCAAACCGTGTAAGCTACGAAGTGTTGACTCAGCACTCTCCTCGCCTTTCTCGTGCATTACCTGAACGCGAAGATAGCTTAGAAGAAACATACTGGGATCGTTAATCGACCATATTAGGCAGTTACCTCTTAAAGGTTAACGCCAAGTGAGATTACCCATTCCTTGAAGGGCTGCTATATGCAGCCCTTTTTGTATTCAACACCAATATAACGGCATCTGAAGTTAATCATATCGAATATTTTGCTCGTTTAAGATTTGATCTCGCGCAATGACTCTTTAGATCTGTTATCTTCCAGCACATAATTCGTGTGGTTTGCCTTTACTTGGCAAATTTATACAGCACTATCGCCACGCAAACGTTTACGTACCACCTTTCGGTTCTGATATAAGGATCAAATATGCTGTCTGATATTGATATTTGTCGCTCTACTCCCCTTAAAAACATCAGTGAGGTTGCCAAGCAAGCTGGCCTGCACCACAACGAACATCAGCCATTAGGGCAATTCAAATCTAAAGTGTCTCTCACATCACTTGAACGCCTCGCCAACCAACAAGATGGTAAGTTAGTCGTAGTCACGGCGATCACACCGACACCTCTTGGTGAAGGCAAAACCGTCACTACTATCGGATTAGCACAAGGCCTCGCAAAGATTAACCAATCTGCAATGGCCTGCATTCGTCAGCCTTCAATGGGCCCGGTATTTGGTGTAAAAGGCGGCGCAGCGGGCGGTGGTTACTCTCAAGTTGCCCCTATGGAACAATTAAACCTGCATCTCACGGGCGATATTCATGCTGTTACGGCCGCTCACAACCTCGCCTCCGCCGCCATTGATGCACGTTTGTATCATGAACAGCGTGAAGGGTTAGACGCCTTTGAAACGCGCTCAGGCTTAAAAGCACTGAATATCGACCCAAGTAGAATCGTTTGGCGACGTGTACTTGACCATAATGATCGCGCATTACGCATGATCACGGTTGGCAAGAACGAAGCAGACAAAACAATTAACGGCTTTGAGCGAGAAGATGGATTTGATATCTCAGCCGCTTCTGAACTAATGGCCATTCTTGCTCTAGCCAATGACCTTCAAGATTTGAGAAAGCGCATCGGACGAGTGGTACTTGCTTACAACAAACAAGGCTTGCCGCTAACCGCAGATGACTTCAACGTTGCAGGCGCAATGACCGTGACCATGAAGGATTCTATTGAACCAACATTGATGCAAACCCTTGAAGGCGTTCCTACCCTAATTCACGCCGGGCCTTTCGCGAACATCGCACATGGTAACTCTTCAATTATTGCCGATAAAATAGCGTTAAAGCTGAGTGACTTTGTGGTAACTGAAGGTGGTTTCGGCTCAGACATGGGCTTTGAGAAAGCGTGCAACATAAAAGCGAAAGCGTCGAACAAGAAGCCCGATTGCGCTGTGGTTGTCGCAACCTTACGTGGATTAAAGGCTAACTCTGGTTTATACGATTTGAGACCGGGCACTCCGTTACCTGATTCAATCTTTAATGATGACCAAGACGCGCTTGTTGCAGGGTTTGAGAACCTAAAATGGCACATCACTAACGTTAAGCAATACCAAGTGCCTACAGTTGTTACGATTAACCGATTCCCACAAGACTCAGCTCAAGAGCTCGATGCTTTGAAACAGATGATCACCGACTTCGATCCAAGCGTTAGCGTTGAAGTAAGCGAAGCATTTGGTCAAGGTGGCGAAGGGGCGACTCAACTGGCTCACGCCGTGGTAAAAGCTTGCCAAAAACAGAGTGGATTTAAGCCTTTGTATCACTCAGAGCAAAGCCTAGAAGAAAAGCTGATGGCAGTCGCTGAAGTTGGCTATGGCGCAGCAAGTATTACGTTATCTCCACTGGCTAAAAAACAACTGGCCGAATTCAAACTGCATGGCTATAACGACCTATCGGTTTGTTTAGCAAAAACACCATTATCGATCTCGACAGAAGCACACGTAAAAGGTGCACCAATCCAATTTGACGTGCCCGTTAGAGAACTAAAATTGTGTGCTGGTGCTGGTTTTATTTACGCGTTGTGCGGCAATGTGATGACCATGCCAGGCTTGCCTGACAAACCGGCGTTCATGTCGTTAGATATTGATAGTAATGGAAATATCGTAGGCCTAAGCTAGCTGTCCTTAGTTAGATAAGCGGCAATTAATCGCGATTAATTTGGCTAATATTTCGGAACATCGTTCTATATTGAGCAATCAAGCTTAAGTGCAAGAAGTTGCACTTAAATCGTAGTTATATGCGAATCTTGTCTTAACTTCTCGGTCAAGATCACATTAAAAACCCTATAAAATATATAGTATTGCGTTGATTCTTTGAGGACAGTGATGAATACAAGTATAAAAAAACTAGTCAGCCAATTTCTATGTACCATCTTTGCCCTAGGACTAGTCCCTGCCCTCTACATCAATTCTGAACTTGACAGAATTGATGCTCAGCACACTCTAAATATTAAGCAGTCTAGCCAAAATCAAATCGAATACAGCTTTCATGAACTCGCTGTTATTGTTGAGCAAATATCTAACTCTGTTCCTTCAATCGCCGACTCTCAAACACTACTCCGAGCGATTCGAGAACCTTCTATTATCCATAAAGAAACCCTGCAAGATCTTTGGGTGATGTTAGCTCGTGGCCAAAAATACTATTCCCAGCTTCGTTACCTCGATCTAGCTGGCAACGAAGTGTTTCGCGTTAATTATAAAGACAATCAAGCAATCGTGGTTCCAGATAGTGAACTGCAGAACAAGTCTTCGCGTGATTACTATGAGGTACTACAGCAATTAAAGATTGGTGAGATTAGCTCTCGCGGTATTGATCTTGAAGTCGAAAACGGAGAGATCGTTCGCCCTTTGATTCCAGCACTACGCATTATGACGCCAGTCGCTGAAAACAACCGCATTATTGGTTACTTCATCGCAAACCTGAACATGCTTGAGATTTATAAGCGCCTTCACTATCAAATTGGTGCATCTTCTGCTGTTCCTATTATTCTCAACAAAACCGGACACATAATCATGGGGCCGGATCCTACGGAATCTTTCGGACATGTAATTGAATCACGTTCAGAGCAGACTTACGCAAAGTTATACCCTGAGCTTTGGACTGCGATTCAAGACAAGACATCTTCGAGCTATTTCGATGGTGAGAACTGGTATTTTCATTCCGACATCAGCCCTAAAATCAAACAGTTTGAAGGCCCTATTTACATGGTTCTTCACATTGAAAATCAGCAGTTCAGCAGTCAATACCGAGAAGAAAAACAAGCGATCGTCGTTCAGATCATCACCTTGTCTTTCTTGATTTCGATGATCTCCGCTGGCTTCGTATTGTGGAACAGCAACCACAAGAAGAACAGTATCGAGAGCCAACTTGCTAAGGCCGCAATGAATGGCATGTCTGCCTTGGTGATTACCGACAGAAACAACCGAATCATCAAAGTAAACCAAGAGTTCACCCGTGTGAGTGGCTACGAGTTAGAAGACGTAAAAGGCCGCCAACCGTCCATGTTTGCCTCTGGTCGCTACAACGAAGAGTTCTACATCAAGATGTGGAGCATCATCAAAGAGAAAGGCATGTGGGAAGGCGAAGTGGTTAATCGTCGTAAAGACGGGTCTTTGATCACGGAAATATTGCGAATCCAAACCATTAAAGACTCGAAAGACGTGATTCAGTTTTATGTCGCTTCATTTGTGGATATAAGTAAACACAAAGAGCTAGAAAACAAACTGAGAAACCTGAGTGAAAAAGATGCCTTAGCTGGGTGTTGGAACCGCCGTAAATTCGATCTTGAGCTGCGAGATGAGTGCTCTCGTGTTAATCGTTACCCTACTCGCGAACAGTCTTGTTTAGCGATTTTGGACATAGACCACTTCAAACGCATCAACGACAGATTTGGTCACGATTATGGAGATCGCGTCATTCAAACCGTTGCTCAAGTATTACAACGAGAGTGCCGAGAAACTGATTTTGTGGCTCGTATTGGTGGCGAAGAGTTTGGCGTTATTCTGCCTCATACCACAACAGAAGAAGCTGAGTATGTACTTAACAGATTGAGAATCGCAGTCAGTATTGAGCTCGATAACGTGGTGACGGTCAGTGGTGGAATTACCAACCTGACCAACGACCCTGCTCTTAACTACAAGTGCGCCGATTTAGCACTTTATGAAGCCAAAGCAGCAGGTCGAAACAGTGTGTGCCTGTTCCTAGACAGCGAAATGAGCGAAATCGCCTAACAGAAAATCAGTATTGTTCCGCTAGGCTATTAGTTTGGCGGTTTAACAACCCAATCCTTGCAATCAGCTTGGTGCAGGATAGAACTCTAGTTTGTTCCCCTCTACCACTAGAATACAATCCATGTTCGCAGCATGAGCAGCCTGCTTACCTAGGTTCGTATCTTCAAACACAACACACTGCTTTGGCTGCAAACCCATACCAAAACACGCATCTAAGAAAGTATCCGGATTTGGTTTGTGATTCTTAACGTCTGTTGCTGTCACGAGAATATCGAGCTTACTCAAGATCTCTGTCTTATCCAGTAACTGTTCGGCACTTTTACGTTGACTGCCCGTTCCGACTGCAATCTTCTTGTTACCCAGATGCTCTAACAACAGAGAGTGAGTACAAGGGATAACGTCTCCTTTGTCTTCGATAGCCGCAAACGACGCCATTTTAAACGTAGAAACCGCTTGTGGGTCGAGCGATAAACCGTATTTGCTGTTCACCTCACCGGCTATCTTATAACTCGGCATGCCACCTAAGCTATGCAGCCAAGACGCTTCAAAATGAAAGCCAAACTCTTCAGCCGTTCGCTCCCACGCCTTTACATGTTCAGGCATTGTATCGATCAACGTACCGTCCATATCAAAGATTAATCCTTCATATGCCGTTAAATCTATTTTCATCACTACTACCACTCTTAAATAAAGTTACTGATACCATAACCAATATTCAGTATCATGGCGCCATATTACCGTTCAAAATGGATGTTTATGTTACAAATATCTAACTCTGTTTCGATTCAAGACTGGGAACTCCAGTTAACAGCGATCAGAGCACAAGGAGCCGGCGGTCAGAACGTCAATAAAGTATCGAGCGCGATACATTTACGTTTTGATATCAAGCACTCTACCCTACCTGACTTCTATAAAGAAAAGCTCCTCGCACACAAAGATAGCCGCATCACCAAAGACGGTGTGATTATCATTAAAGCGCAACAGTATAGAACTCAGGAACAAAACCGAGATGATGCTTTAGTGCGCTTGAAAGAATTGATCTTGGAAGCGACAAAGGTTCAAAAAGTAAGACGAGCAACTAAGCCGACGCGTGGCTCTCAGAAAAGACGTTTAGAAAGCAAAAAACAAAGAAGCACCACCAAACAGCTGCGTGGAAGAGTGAGCTGATGGCTTCATGCCCTCAGAGAACACATTACCCTAGAAGTATCTGTCAATTTGACTAACGAATCGATCTATTACGCTGTTTATTTGAAAGAAAGACTACTGCTTCTTTTTGACCGACAAAATCAGCTTGATCAACAACAGGCGCTCTTCGCTGGTCAGCAGACGACTGACCGCAGCTACATCTTCCGCTGTTACTTGTGATGCGCCAACAATATCAAGCACCACATCCAAATCCGTCACTTTTAAGGTTCTAGTGATTGAACGATACTGAGACATCTTGATGTCCGCCTCTCCGCGTTCAATCCTTTGATAGGTTTTTAAGCTCATTCCTGCACTCGAGGCTAACTTTTCTTGAGACAAGTTGGCTTGTTTCCTACGCTCAATCAGCGCCAATATTATGGGTTCTTGTGACATAAGCTCATCCTCAAAAGACAGTTATGTCCTAAATTCAGCAAGAAGCAGACCATATTGACTTGTGATGGTTTACATAAGCCATCAAAGGCATATTATTCGCTTGATAAAACCGTTACGTTTCATAAACCTTCACACTGATATCAGTTGTGAACGTACAGGCTAGGTAACTTGAGTATTCAAGTGTTGGGAAATTAGAAAAATTGCAAATTGCGAATAAGAAAGACGTCATATTGGAAATTGCGAATCGTTATAAATTGGCATTTCCTTGCATTAAGCACGCATTAGAAACGGACAATGCCCGCTCCGAAATTATTGCAGTGCAGCATAGGCTACTCACTTACAAAGAAGTGCTGCTGCACGGAAGTATGTTGGAAGAGAAAGAATTGAAGCAGGCCTTTTCTGCTCTGAACCAAAATGAAAAAGGTGTCGCACAAGGCGGTATTCAAAGCATCAACGACGCAGTTAAAGAGATGGATGTGATTGTCGAAAGGTACAGTAGAAAAGCGTCTACTGAATTCTGTGCCTAATCCTCTGAACGGCTTAAACAAACAAAACAAAAACGGCCAGTCATAGTTGAATGACTGGCCGTTTGTTTAGCTAACATGAAGACGTGGGTATCTAACAAGACATCGCTCTTCTAAACCTACCGAGTAACATCAACGCGCCTAGCACGCCAAACGACAAACTGCCTCCACTGCCGCCTGAACCAGATGAAGTCCGTGCATTCACATAAGCCGTTCGCTTAGCTTCTGTTGCTGAAATTTGAACGGTTTCAGAACTATCTATCACACCACCAGTTACATCTGTAATCCAATCTCTGTAGTCATAGATTTCAGTGAATACCGAAGTTACTCTTGAGCTGCCACCACACGTTTCAGGACCAAAGCTGGTAATCCCTACTTGTCTGTAAACCGAACCATCCTTCCAGTAGACAGGACCTCCAGAGTCACCTTGACAAGTGCCACCGTACAAGCCAGAAGTAGCCACATCTCCAACGAAACAAATTTGATTCTCTGTTAACTCATTGCCAGCAGCAAATACCGTTTTACAAGTCGCATTGTCTACATAATTGAGGTTTGCTTTTTGTAGCAAAGTGGTTCCATCGAAACCAGTGCGTGTATCACCATGGCCCACAGCGGTAAACGCCTCAGAAGAACTGCGATAACCATCCGAACTAGGACGCTTTACAACATCATTGATTGAGTCGATATTCAGTGCGCTTTCTAACTTAAGTATTGCAACGTCATTGCGTAATAGGTCGCTCAACGCATTTAAATAATCGCTGCGATAGTAAACCTCAGATACACGAGCTTTTTGGATGTTACCGTTGGGAAACTGAGAAGTATCTTCAATTTGAGGGACGACAACAGTAAACAACTGCCCTTCTTCATTACCGTATATACAATGCGCTGCGGTTAGAATATGCGTTGGATCTAAAATTGTTGCACCACAGTAAGGGCCTGTTGAATAAACACCGTCATAATCAATACGATCAATGAACAAGCTTGCCATCGAAGGAAATTCCATGACTGAAGCGTCGCTACCATTCACAATATAGGGTGTTACACCCACATCAGGAGTACTTTCGCCCGTGTTTTCCGTTGCCATAACACTTGATGTGTAAATTAATGGCGCTAAAAGCCCTAAAACGGCTTTACGAACCGGACTCATTGTATGGTTTACGTTCATAGTTAACTCCTTGTAACCCCTACTACTTATTTACAAAAATGATGAATCGTCACCATAACACGTCACAATCGTGATTATAGTAAGTATTTGTAACGATATCGCCACATATCTCATTTTATAAACGAATTTTAAGTAACCGTTGTTAGTGGATAACGTTAAAAGCAATACGTTACCAAAGACATACGCTACCAAAATCAAAAAAGCCTACCGTTAGGCTTCCCAATAAAGAGAAGCAAACAATAGGCTTTCATTTAGCTTAGTGGTTTCTCTTAAAAGAGATTAGCCACGATAGTAACGCTGAGGTACGAATGGCATTTTTTCTACTGTCATTGGTAGCTTCTTGCCACGAACTTCAGCGAATACTTCAGTGCCAATAACCGCTAGGTCAGTACGAACGTAAGCCATAGAAACAGGCTTGCCCGCGTTAGGACCCGCAGTACCACTTGTTACAACGCCAATCTTGTTGTCTTCAGCATCGAACAGCTCAGCGCCTTCACGTACTGGTGCTTTAGTCTGACCAACAAGACCAACACGCTTGCGTTGAACGTCTTTAGTCGCGATTTGCTCAAGGATGATATCAGCGCCAGGGAAACCGCCTGCACGTTCACCGTCAGTACGACGCACCTTTTGGATACCCCATAAAAGGCTAGCTTCTACCGGCGTTGTTGTTGTATCTAGATCGTGACCGTACAGACATAGACCACACTCAAGACGAAGTGAGTCACGAGCACCAAGGCCAATCCACTCTACTTCTGCTTCTGATGTTAGTTTACGAGCAAGTGCTTCAGCGTGATCGTTCGGTACTGAGATTTCGTAGCCATCTTCACCGGTATAACCACTGCGGCTTACGATGCACTCTACGCCGTCGATATCGACTTTTTGAACATCCATGAACAGCATGTCTGCAACGCTTGGTTGGAAACGAGCCAGAACTTCAGACGCTTTCGGACCTTGAAGTGCTAATAGAGCGCGGTCATCAATCACTTCCATTTTTACGTCTGCAGGAAGGTGAGCCGTTAGGTGGTCGATATCTTGTGTTTTACACGCCGCGTTCACAACAACAAATAGGTGATCGCCAAGGTTAGCAACCATAAGATCATCCATGATGCCGCCCTGTTCATTAGTAAAGAAGGCGTAGCGCTGCTTACCAGAAGGCAGGTCGATAATATCTACTGGAACCAGAGATTCTAAAACAGCGGCTGCATTTTCACCGTGTAGACGCAGTTGCCCCATGTGAGAAACATCAAAAAGACCAGCAGCGTCACGAGTGTGTAAGTGCTCTTTCTTTACACCTAGTGGATACTGAACTGGCATGTCGTAGCCAGCAAAAGGAACCATTTTTGCGCCGACTTCAACGTGAAGTGCATGCAGAGGTGTTTTTAGTAGGTCTTGATTAGCGTGTTCTTGAGTCATTTTATTCTCCATGAAGCGTTGCAGGCTTTCCAAATCGAATCTGCCGCTTATATCTCTATTTAGAGTCGCCTCTAACGATATGGGTTAACGTTAGAAACAGTAGATAGTAAAAAGTGATGTCTTCTATATAGGCTTTTATTACTAGCGATATAAAAAGAGGCTTCTGTATAAAAGCTATACGACTCACTTTCTAAGAATTCACTTCAGTAAACTTCAATCAACATGAGTAAACCGTGTTCACTATAGTAAACAAGCCTGAGTCAGTTTTACACCCTTAACAAGATTAAAACAGCTCAAAATGTGATATTTAACAATTTAAAAACAACTTTCAGTCGCATACAAAAACGCGATATTGATGCTTTTCACACCAACATCGCGTCTTTTGGCAAACGTTAGAAACAAAAGCAAACGTTTGCATTCACTATAAGAAATTCTAACTTTGTTAACTTATTTTGCAGTCACCCACAAAATCAGTGCATCTTCTGTACTAGTAGAAATCAACATATGCCCCATGTTGGCGTCGTAATACATGCTGTCACCTTCGCTCATGGGTACCGGCTCATAGAATTCTGAGTAGAACATCACATCACCAGAGATCACCATCAAGAACTCCTCACCATCGTGGCGAACCCAATCGTTATACTCTTCAAAGGTGCGTGCTCTCACTCGGCTCTTGAACGGCATCATCTTCTTATTCGAAAGTTCTGTCGCGAGCAGTTCATGCTCGTAAGTCGGAGTTGGGTGAGGTTTGCCCTGACCTGCTTTAGTTAAGTCACGACGTCCTGTGGCAACCTTTTTTCTTGGTGGCTCAAAGAGTTGCGGCATATCAATTTGCAAACCCATAGCCAATTTCTGCATCGCTTGGAACGTCGGTGAGATTTGTTCGTTCTCGATTTTACTCAGCGTAGAGCGCGCCAAACCAGTACGTTGGCTCGCCTCTTCTAACGTAATGCCCAGCTTGCTGCGGATATCTTTAATACGCTGGCCGAGCCTAAGTGGTTCGATATTCTGATCTAACGTCTCTTTCGCCAACGTTAAAGATGGGTACTCATCATAAATGTCTTCTGACATAGGTCCCTCATTCATTTCTTACTTCCTGTCTATTGATTTCATTGTTGCATGAAGCGCTTTGTTGATTAAAGAGCACACAGGGAAATAAAGCGTGCTCCCTGTAGCAAAACGAGAAAATCTGTTTCCTATTGGAAATTTTTATTGAAAATTGATTTTATCGGAGCTATGTTATCGATTTGTTAGATGAAGAGATGCTACTTCAGCTTGCAGCAAGTGATAGATTTAACATTTGTAAGAGCTGTTTTTTACCCGAAATTTTTGGGAACCAATTCGTGCTGCATTGACCCTACAACGATCGCTTTGACGCTATGGTCGTATAAATAAGAAGCAACGCACTATTTATACACCTATATAACGCAAACGATACCGATGCAGAAATCAACGTAAGACCTAATGGACTATAAAAACAATCACCATTAGCTTAATGAAAGGTCTCGACAATGAACGCTTATCAAAACCATAGCTTAGACAGTTTTTTCTCTACGAACCTATCTGCGACTGACGACGCAGTATTTGCTGGAATCCAAGCAGAGAACACTCGTCAAAACGAACAAATCGAACTTATTGCTTCTGAGAACATCGTTTCTAAAGCAGTAATGCAAGCTCAAGGCACTTGCCTTACCAACAAATACGCAGAAGGCTACCCAGGTCGTCGTTACTACGGTGGTTGTGAGCACGTAGATACAGTAGAAGCTATTGCGATTGAACGTGCTAAACAGCTATTCAAGTGTGAATACGCGAACGTACAACCTCACTCAGGTGCTCAAGCGAACGGCGCAGTTAAACTTGCCCTACTTCAACCTGGCGACACTATCCTAGGTATGTCTCTTGACGCTGGTGGTCACCTTACGCACGGTGCACGCCCTGCGCTTTCAGGCAAATGGTTCAACGCAGTTCAATACGGCGTAGACCACGACACTCTTGAAATCGATTACGAAGCGGTACGCGCTCTCGCTATCGAATGCCAACCTAAAATGATTATTGCAGGTGGTAGTGCTATCCCACGCGTTATCGACTTCGCTAAATTCCGCGAAATCGCTGACGAAGTTGGCGCTATCCTTATGGTAGATATGGCACACATCGCGGGTCTTATCGCGACAGGTGCTCACCCTAGCCCACTACCACACGCACACGTTGTTACAACAACAACGCACAAAACACTTCGTGGCCCACGCGGCGGTATGATTCTGACGAACCACGAAGACATCAACAAAAAGATCAACTCTGCAGTGTTCCCTGGCCTACAAGGCGGCCCACTCATGCACGTTATCGCGGCTAAAGCAGTGGCGTTTGGCGAAGCACTTGGCCCAGAATTTAATACTTATATTGATTCAGTGATCGACAACGCAAAAGTTCTTGCTGAAGTGTTGCAAACTCGCGGTTGTGACATTGTGACTGGCGGAACAGACACGCACCTAATGCTGGTTGACCTTCGTCCTAAGGGCTTGAAAGGTAACGTAACTGAAGAGGCATTAGAGCGTGCAGGGATCACATGTAACAAAAATGGTATACCATTCGATTCAGAGAAGCCTATGATTACCTCTGGCATTCGTTTAGGTACGCCAGCTGGAACCAGTCGTGGTTTTGGCACTGAAGAATTCAAACTTATCGGTGAATGGATCGGCGATGTACTTGATGGCTTAGTTGAAAGCCCTGAAGGCAACGCTGAAGTTGAGCAACGTGTTCGCAAGCAAGTTAAAGAGCTTTGCAAGCGCTTCCCTCTTTACCGTTAGACCGTTTTTAAGATTTAAATTAAAACCTCATAAATTTTTGGAGAATAAGCAATGGACAATACACTAAAGTTTGCAGACAGCCACGAGTGGGTAAAAGACAACGGTGACGGTACTGTAACTATCGGTATCTCTGAGCACGCTCAAGAGATGCTAGGTGACGTTGTGTTTGTTGACCTGCCTGACACTGAAGACGAAATTGAAGCTGGCGAAAGCTTCTCTCTAGTTGAGTCAGTTAAAGCAGCTTCTGATATCTACGCGCCAATCTCTGGTGAAATCGTAGAAATCAACGAAGAACTAGAAGATAGCCCAGAGCTAATCAACGAAGAACCTTATGAAGGTGGCTGGATTGTTAAAGTGAAGATGTCTGATGCGTCTGAACTAAACAACCTTAAAGATGCGGAAGAATACCTAAGCTCTATCGAAGAAGACTAATAGGTAACCTCATTACGATAAAGCTGCTCTTGTGAGCAGCTTAATTTTAGGGGCTAGCTCACGGCTCCAGAGAGAAAGTAGAACGATATCATGACTGAATTACTTCAAAGCCAATTACTAAAAGACTTGGGTACTCAAAACGAGTTTGTTGCTCGTCATAACGGCCCTAATAAAGCAGACCAGCAAAAAATGCTTCAAGCGATTAACGCGACTAGCCTAGACGCACTGATCGACGAAACGGTTCCTGCACAAATCCGTCTTGAAAAACCAATGACACTTGCTGCGCCACTGAGCGAAATGGACATGCTGACCTCTCTAAAAGAGATCGCTAACCTAAACCAAGTGAAACGTACTTTCATTGGCCAAGGCTACTACAACACATTCACTCCAAACGTTATTCTACGTAACGTTTTAGAGAACCCAGGCTGGTACACAGCTTACACACCATACCAACCAGAGATTTCTCAAGGTCGTCTTGAAGCTCTACTGAATTACCAACAAATGGTAATGGACCTTACAGGTATGGAAATCGCGAACGCGTCTCTTCTTGACGAAGCGACAGCGGCTGGCGAAGCAATGACACTGTGTAAGCGTGCTGGTAAAAGCAAGAGCAAAGTATTCTTCGTTGCTGACGATGTTCACCCTCAAACACTAGAAGTTGTTAAAACTCGTGCTGAGTACATCGGTTTTGAAGTAATGGTTGGCGCTCTTGAAACACTTCCAGAGCAAGACGTATTTGGTGCGTTAGTTCAATACCCTGGCACAACAGGCGAAGTTCGTGATCTAACAGACATCATTGCGAAAGCTCAACCTAACAAAACACTAGTTACAGTTGCTACTGACCTACTTGCTTCTGCTTTACTTAAGCCTGCGGGCGAGATGGGCGCAGACGTAGTTATCGGCAGCGCACAACGTTTCGGTGTTCCTATGGGTTACGGCGGTCCACACGCTGCATTCATGGGTACTCGTGAAAAGCATAAGCGTACAATGCCAGGTCGCGTAATCGGTGTTTCGATCGATACGCACGGTAACCAAGCGCTACGTATGGCGATGCAAACTCGTGAGCAACACATCCGCCGCGAAAAAGCGACATCGAACATCTGTACAGCTCAAGCACTTCTAGCAAACATGGCGTCTTTCTACGCGGTTTACCACGGTGCAGAAGGCCTACGTACTATTGCTCGTCGTACACACCACATGACAGCTATCCTAGCGGCTGGTCTGACCAAAGCAGGTTACGAGCTAACGAACAACAGCTTCTTCGATACCATCACAATCAACTCAGAAGAGAAGACAGATGCACTGTACGCAAAAGCGCAAGCAGCAGACATCAACTTACGTCTACTTCCTGGTAAGATCGGTATCAGCTTAGACGAAACAACTACTGTAGATGATGTGAATGCCCTATTCGCTATCTTCGATGTGAAAGAAGACGTTCAAGCACTTTCTTCTGACATTGCATCAAACGAGTTTGCAGCAATTCCAGAAAACTGCCGTCGTGAATCTGAGTTCCTGACTCACCCAGTATTCAACACGCACCACAGCGAAACGCAAATGATGCGTTACCTAAAACAGCTTGAGAACAAAGACTTCTCACTAACGCACGGCATGATCCCACTGGGCAGCTGTACGATGAAGCTGAACGCTGCTGCTGAGATGATCCCAGTAACATGGCCTGAGTTTGGTTCTATTCACCCATTCGCACCTCTAGAGCAAGCGGCTGGTTACACAGCACTAGCGAAAGATCTTAAAGAGAAGCTATGTGAAATCACCGGTTACGACGATTTCTCACTACAGCCTAACTCTGGTGCATCTGGCGAGTACGCAGGTCTAATCGCGATTCAGCGTTACCACGCAAGCCGCGGTGAAGCTCACCGTAACGTTTGTCTGATTCCAAGCTCGGCGCACGGTACTAACCCTGCAACGGCATCTATGGTTTCAATGAAGGTAGTGGTAGTTAAGTGTGATGAAGATGGCAACATCGACATGACAGACCTAGCAGCGAAAATCGAGAAGCACAAAGAAAACCTATCAAGCATCATGATCACTTACCCTTCTACGCACGGCGTATACGAAGAGCAAGTGAAAGAAGTGTGTGAACAAGTACACGCAGCGGGCGGTCAAGTTTACCTAGACGGCGCGAACATGAACGCTCAAGTAGGTCTAACTTCACCTGGCTTCATCGGTTCAGACGTATCTCACTTGAACCTACACAAAACATTCTGTATCCCACACGGTGGTGGCGGGCCGGGTATGGGTCCTATCGGTGTTAAATCGCACCTAGCACCTTTCCTACCAGGTCACATCGAAAACGGTGTACAAGGTTCTGACTACGCGGTATCAGCAGCAGATTTAGGTAGTGCTTCAATTCTACCTATCTCTTGGGCTTACATCGCAATGATGGGCGAACCTGGCCTAACAGACGCAACGAAAGTAGCGATTCTGAACGCGAACTACGTGATGGAAAAACTACGTCCTCACTACCCTGTTCTTTACCGTGGCACTAACGGCCGTGTAGCGCACGAATGTATTATCGATATTCGTCCGCTTAAAGAAGACACAGGCATCAGCGAAGAAGATATTGCTAAGCGTCTAATGGACTTCGGTTTCCACGCACCTACGATGTCTTTCCCAGTAGCAGGCACGCTAATGGTTGAGCCAACTGAATCTGAAGATTTAGAAGAGCTAGACCGTTTCTGTGAAGCGATGATCGCAATCCGTCACGAAATGGCAGCAGTGAAAGCGGGTGAATGGCCACTAGACAACAACCCTCTAGTGAACGCACCGCACACACAAGTTGACCTTTCAGGCGCAGAATGGGATCGCCCTTACTCTCGCGAACTGGCTTGCTTCCCATCGAAAGCAACGAAGAACTCGAAGTACTGGCCTACTGTTAACCGTGTAGACAACGTATACGGCGACCGTAACCTAATCTGTTCTTGCCCAAGCATCGACAACTACGAAGACTAATTTTTGTAGATTTTAGATAAACAAATGCATTGACCTTACCGTAAGGGAAAGGTTTAAGGTGAAATGAATCCAACGATGAATGAGGAAACAATTATGGGATGTTGCAACAAAGCACCAAAAGGTGGAGCCCCTCTTGGCTTGCTTTTAAAAGTCACGCTTGGGATTGGTCTTTTTGTTTTTCTGCTGACGTTGTGGCAATAGGAGGTTTACACGCGGCCAGATTTGAAGCTAAGAGATGATGGTATGCAAAGGGTAGATAGCGCCAAGTTGCTGTTGGCGCTAAAGTCGTTTGTTAAGTTAATTTTTCACGGGCTTCGCTAAACTTTTTAATAACTGTGCCGTCAGGGTAACCGGTATCGAGGAAGCCTTGATTCTTTAACTGAAACCATAAAGATAATGCAGCATCTAAGCCAAACTTATTTTCTTCTGGGTCTACGTTTTTCAGGTACACATCTGGTTGTTCAACCAAATCTTCTGGGTACCATCGAACACCATAAGGAAAATGGATGCCGTCTTGGCCAAAGTCTAATAAACATTCACCACTAGCATAACAACTGACCGTTGACGTATCTAGATATAGCCCTCTGACATATACTTGATTTTTCCAGCACATCGCAATACTTGCAGCTATATAGCCTCGTGACTTCCAGTAAGAAAATACCCACCCACTACAGATATAATAACGGAAGTAAGGCTTATTATTGATATGACCTAGAGTCTCTTGAAGAATGAGGACTGATTCTATTCCTCTGTCAATTTTATCAACTGTCAGTAACACTCCTTCAAGATTCTCACTTCCGCATTCTGCTATTAGTCCAGAAAGAAAATCACTAAACTTCTGCGGGTCTTTATAAAAGTTATAAGTCGGGTATACCTCTTTTGATGATCCGTCTAACCAATCTCGGTTTATACCGAATAGCTTACAAGTAGAAGCCAGAACTTCGTTATTTAGCTTTTCAAGAAGATATTCGTCACTACTAACATCATGGAGTGTTAAACCATGCCCGATAATATTAGGAATTTGATTTCTATGAACTCCATGAGCTTCAAAAATACTAACTAGACGAGTAGATAAGAATTCCTGAAGTGTTTTGTCACTCTTTTTGAAAGGCTTGATTACCCTTTCAACTAAAGATAAAAATGACTCAATTTCTCCGAATATCAACTCAACTTCTCCTTATTATCCTAACATTAAGTTTGGTGCTATACGATTTGGCACTACAATCAGCGAAGCGAAAATGCCATACGTTGATGGTCGCACTTTAACGACTTGTTGAACGAAGCCGCTACGCGGCAGAGTAAAACGAGTGCGAACCATACTCTT